>DGQJ01000223.1:15732-22263 GCA_002389705.1 Bacteroidales bacterium UBA4417 | reverse complement strand
ATTCGATTCCCATTTTAACGGGAATGCCTTTTATGGGTTTACCGGTATGGAATATTTATTCAGCCAACGATCTTCCATTTATATCAGGAGTTCATTCCCTAATCCATTGCGTACCAATCTTGGATTTAGAATAATCTTGTAATTTTTAAAATGTATTAACAAAAAAGCAACACAAAATGAAATCATTAATCATATTAACACTTACTGCCTATTTACTTCTTCCGTTTTTAACATTTGCACAAGATGTTAGTCCGTCCACAACCAATGGGTGGTTTAAGCTGCNNCTGCAACAAAAGGTAGAGGCTGATATATCCGAACATAACCGGGGAATGGCATCAATCAGTTTTATGGGATACATCTTCAATTTTGTTAACTATAACCTGAAGGATAATAATTACGATGCTTATAATGGCAATCAAAGCAGTGTGATTGTACGAAAGTTAAATAATAAAAGTTCAGATCCGACAACTCCCGTGTGGGGGGATAAAAAAATAGACGATATTAAAGCTTTTCAATATTTGTACTGGGGATGTTTTCAACCGGCTCCGGTTATTTTTAATGATACGCTATACTTATTCGTGCTGAATGATGAAGCCAAAATAGCCTATTCGAAATATGATCCTATTGCGGATTCCTGGTCGAAATTAACGGCTGTTGTAACTCCTGATGTGATCAGTTTACCCGATCATACTTCTAATTATCCGTACTTTCCTAATTACAATTTCACGGGTATGTCAGCTTCGGTTGTGGATAATAAACTCTGTCTGGTAGGATCATTTAACAATACAATTACAATTTACTGGACTGATGAGCAAAGGGCTAAATGGCATACCGTTAAAACCGACATGAAAACCTATTGTAACGATTACAATGGTGATTATATTAAAGATTCCAGGAAATTTAACCCCAGTTCGTATATATGCTTTCCGTATATTTCTTCGATTGGTACAACATTTATGGATAGCGATGTTAGAAGGGATAAATTAATGTTTGGCTATATTAACAGTGATAAGCATGTGGTTTTACCCGAATATTACTTTAAGAATGATACTTTAACATTCATAAAGTCAAGTTCGCTGGATCCGACATATGTTGGCGATCCTAATGTATATTCTTCAGTGGCTCTTGCCTCAGGAACTGTTACAGGTGATCCGGCAAGTGAAGGGAAATGTTTACAAGCATTTGTAAAATGTTATAACATTCAAAATTTATCTTCCAGTTGCAGGATAAAACGTTTTGAACTTAAAAATGGGGTCTGGTCGCAGGCAGAAAGCAATGTAGTAAAGCAGAATTACGGCTGGGCCTGGCCTCAATCTAATCTTTCTGTAGCAAACTATTCGGTGCCACAAAAAAGAATTTTAGCAGATAATTCAGTAGTATATGATTTCCTGCAATATATGTGTCTGGTATACCAGTCGAAGTATGGTACCGATTTACCATTGAACTGCGCTTTGGCTGAAACAGATCGCCTTGTATATATCAGTAGTCAGTCGGATGTAATTGCCGACTCGGCTAATACCCATTATGTTGGATATATCGAAGGTCCGCCGCCTTTCCATCTCAACGACTCCATCAATCACTTACAATATCCTTACTTTTTCGGACCCGGAAGTACATCAATTTCAAATGCGTCATTCGAAGTTACAGCGAATGCAGGAGAATCTACCGACTTCAATTTTAAAGTTGGTTTAACAAGTAAATTCAAAATAGGTTGTTTACTTGAAGCAAGTGTTAAGACTGAATTTGGTGGAATATTTAAATCAGATGAGGAGACAGAAATAATTGAAAATGATGATTTGGCCGCTGGTGAAAATAAAGAAGGTGTATATATTATTTGGAGACCTGAAATTAGTAAGCAACACTATTCGGTGGTAGATGCAAACGGGCATGAAATAGATTCAATTTATTATTACTATGCGGTAAAAGCGCATAAGTATAAATTGTACACTCCTTTAAAAAACCATTTGGATCCTTCTCAGCCACGTACCTATTTGAACCGTCCTGAACTTAATAATTGTGATATAATAAATACCGGCGATGTGGTTTGGAGCCGAAATAGCCCTGGCTCTTACGCAGTTAAAAATACAAAATCAAATACAGATGGGTGGCAGGAAACGGCGAGCTTCGAATTGGGTTTTGGGGAGAGACACAGTGGAGGCGAAGAACCTGATAAGTTTTTTCGTTCCGGCCCCTCCGGCGAATTTGAGTATTCTTCAGTAACTACCACGTCAAATAGTACTGAGATGAANNTGGCTTAATTACACTCCGGGAGAAAAAAACTGGTGGGTACCCAAAGGCGCTGAGAACCAGGAAATTTGGTGCCTCACCTATCACGTATATTTTTATGAACTTGAAAATGGCGTAATTTATACGCCTTCGGAAGTCAGGAAACCTAATACACATGATGGAATGCCCCCAGCTATAATACCAGCAATTGATATTGCCGGCAGTAATGTAGAAAAATCCATATCACAGCAAACTTTCTTAGCTCAAAATTCGCCGAATCCTTTTCATAAAACCACTAAGTTTAAATACCAGGTTGGCACTGAAAATCTGCAACCCAATCAATCAAGTTGCGTAACTCGCCTGGTGATTTACAATTTAAGCGGCCAGCAAGTAGCTACCCTCGTTAACGAAAACAAAGCCCCTGGTAGTTATGAAGTGGAATGGGATGCCTCACAGTTTACGCCGGGTGTTTATTTCTTTAGCCTGCAGAGCGGATACTTTAAGGATATAAAAAAGCTTATACTTCTGAAGTAATGTTACTGTATGAAGCGCGTCACAATACCTGACGCGCTTCTGCATTATAGCCGGATTCTGATTTAAAAACAGGACGAAACAAAAAAAATACTTTTGCCTGACAGCAAAACAAACGCAAGCCGCTACGCTTTTTAAAACCGGAATACAATCACATAAATATGAAAACGATTAACCGATTTTTGAATATCCCGTCTGTATTTTTTTTAGTGTTGCTTTATTCGCTTACTGTTCCGGCAATTGCTCAAATACCCGACTACAATCTTTCGAAAAACTGGATGTGTCATCCTGTTTTATTGCCCATGGATGTCGCACGCCAGTATGATTTAAAACTTACAGTTCTCAATGCAGATAAGTCGCATAAATTTGATACAGTTTATCCTCATTATACTGACACACTGGTAGATATATTTTACGTGTACCCTACTATTGATATGGATCTTGCACACGGCAATACTGCCATGGAAGACATTAACACAGCTGTTGCGCAATTTGTGTATCGTGAGCAGGTGGGCATTTATGCTCAGTTCGGGCGGGTTTTTGCGCCGTATTACCGACAGGCTAAAATCGGAGTTTTTCTGCAGTGGCCGCTAAGAAATGATTCACTGTCAGCTCAGGCTGCATATATGATTAAAGCCTATAAGGATGTTGAAGCTGCCTTTGATCACTATCTTAAATATTACAATAAGGGTCATAAAATAATCCTGATGGGTCATTCGCAGGGATCGGATATGACAAGGTTTCTGTTACACAGAAGATTTGATAACAACCCTGTACTTCAGTCGCAGTTAGTGGTTGCTCTTTCGGGTGGCGAACCAAATTACGCGGCTAAAGGAAGCAGAACCGGTGGATCACTTGAAAAAATTAAAATACTTGATTCCAAACTTCCGCTCGAAAGCGGATGCCTCATCAGCTGGCGTACGTGGAAAAACGGATACACCGGAGCCGCACTTGATTCAGCCTCTTTCTTTTACAACCACTATTTAGCGGATAGTGGCTTGCTGTATCAAACATACGATACTATAAACCACAGGCACCAGGAATCGAATTACGATTTTGGTTATGACACGCTAAATGTAAATCCCAAATTGGTTACCCGTTATATTTCACTTTCTCCTGACAGCGTTCAATACTGGGGATTTGATGATATGTTCAGTGCATATTTTTCATCGGAATTAAACAAACCGGGATGCACTTATTTAAAGATTGACTCCATGCCCGTAGCCAACGACCTGAGAAAAATACCGAATCCGTTGGAAAATGATCCTCATAATCCGTTAAATCCGTTATTTCCTTCAATACCTATACCTTATCGCAGTTCTTTTTCCGGTTCTCTTAATACCAATTACCATTGCTGGGATATGCAGCTAATACAAGGAGATTTATTGAATCTCCTGCCGCAATTGATCGCCATTACTAACCCGGTTACATCCGTTCCCAAGGCAGTTGAAAGTGAAAATGCTATTCATATTTATCCGAATCCAGCTACGGATAAGGTTCATGTAAACAATGTAAACTCAAAAATTAAGAGCATTAAATTGTACAATTTGCAAGGAAATTTAGTTCAGGAGTTTTTTACAAACGATTTTTCAGTTTCAAGTCTGAAAAAAGGCATCTATTTTATAAGAATTCAAACCAATAAATCAACTTATAAAGGTAAACTGGAGAAAGAATAATGTCATCTGCCAGCATTCTTTCCTGAAGTGTAACGTTTTCAATCCTGCCGTATTAAATACTAAATTTGCAAGATCAATTCGATTTTGTGATGGATATCTACAACCTGGTAATTGCTTTTGGTGCGGCGCTTGCGGCGGGATTTGTAAATGCAATTGCCGGGGGAGGAACCTTAATTTCATTTCCGGCCCTGGTGGCTATCGGTATTCCGCCAGTGAGTGCAAACATTACAAATACAATAGCTTTATGCCCCGGCTATTTCGGAGGAATTACAGCTCAGCGAAAGGACCTGCTATCGCAAAAGCAAAGATTATATCAAATACTTCCTGTTGGCGTTTCCGGAGGCATAGCAGGCGGGCTTTTGTTGCTGAACACTTCCGAAAATTCGTTCCGCATATTAATACCATACCTTATTTTGGTGGCAACCTTTCTTCTCGCATTTCAACCTATGCTCAAAAAAATTGTGGAAGCGCGTTTGCAACAGTCTATACATCACCATAAAAAGAACTTCGTGGTGCTTTTGGTAGTTTTCCTGACAGCCATTTATGGCGGATATTTTGGCGCCGGGCTTGGGGTTATATTGATTGCCGTGCTCGGCCTGCTGATTGACGACTCACTGGTAAAGCTGAATGCATTAAAACAAGCTATATCCTTGAGCGTTAACGTATCAGCAGCGATTTATTTCTGCTTTTCAGACCAGGTAAACTGGCCGGTGGCAATAGTTATGTTTTTTGGTTCGATAGTGGGTGGCTTGTTTGGGGGCAAAACTGCCATAATAGTCAGGCCCGTAATATTACGCTGGGCGGTGGTGGTTGTTAGCTTTACTGTAGCCCTGATATATTTGTTTAAGGCCTGATTAAAATCTACGACCTAACAATGTGTTTACCTACGTTAACCGACTAAAATATAGTATCCTTCTTGTTTTATTTAACGGCATCATGCCGGCCCAAGGAATCAGGCAACCGAAAATGAAAAACTACCGTTGCCTTGGTCCAATCGGGAATTTGAAGGTGGCAGGCACGACAAATGCTGGAGTTCTGAATTGTTTTTATATCTTTGCACCCGCTCAGGGCCCCGTAGCTCAGTGGATAGAGCAGCAGCCTTCTAAGCTGCGGGCCATTGGTTCGAATCCAATCGGGGTCACAACAAAAACACAGCCTGTAAATCAACAGATTACAGGCTGTGCTTTTTTTAGCTCAGGCTTTATACCAAACGCAACTTTAAACCCGCTGTAGCGTTTGTTGCTAAGCAACCGCTTGATCATTATTCGTACGGCACATCCTGTTTTTCGCCCCATAATTTTTCAATCTGCTCCAGCGATTTCCCTTTGGTTTCGGGTACAAGTTTCCATACAAACCAGGCTGCAAGTATTCCCATCAAACCATAAATCCAGTACGAAAAACCATGGTTAAATTTTTCGGTAAGCCAGGTATTGTCGTTCATGATAGGGAACGTCCACGAAATAATCAGGTTGGCGATCCATTGGGCAGCAACGGCTATGGACATAGCCCCACGGATGCTGTTAGGGAAAATTTCCGAAAGCAGCACCCAGGTTACTGGACCCCAGCTCATGGCGAAACCCGCCGTGTATAGCAGCATAAATACCAGTGCCAGCATGCCCTGAACATGCATAGAAAACGAAAAGCCCAGGCAAATCATGCTCACGGCCATAATCAAGGCCCCGATAATCATCAGCGGTTTGCGGCCAAACCTGTCGACGGTATAAATTGCCAGCACGGTAAATATCAAGTTAATAGCTCCCACGATAATGGTTTGCAACAACGACGAATCTGTTGAAGCTCCCATATTCCTGAAAATATTACCGGCATAATACAGCACCACGTTTATGCCTACAAACTGTTGGAAAACAGACAGCATAATGCCAATAAAAATCACGAAGAAACCATACGAAAGCCAGGGCACACTTTTTTCGTGCAAGGTATCTTTGATTTCGCCGAGTGTTACTCCTGCATTGTCCTTTCCTGATATTTTTTTCAGCACGGCAAGAGCTTCCTCATCCCTGCCTTTCATCACCAGGAATCGGGGTGTTTCGGGCACAAAGAACAAGAGCAGCAGAAAGATGCCCGATGGAATAACACC
>DGQJ01000223.1:0-15721 GCA_002389705.1 Bacteroidales bacterium UBA4417 | reverse complement strand
TGAGCCGGTGCAATTTCGGCAATATACATGGGCGAAAGCATAGATGCCAGCCCCACTCCTATTCCGCCTATTATCCGGTAGATTACAAAAGAATACACATCGAGCAATCCGAAAAAATTAAAAGCTTCAGGTTTCCAGGCGCCAATNNATGGATTTGGAAACAAACCCAGCCGAAGCCCCACCAATAATACAGCCAATCAGCGCACTCGAAATTACAAAGCCTTTGGCCGAATCGGCTATACCTTTCAGTCCGTCGACATCGGTTGAAACAGGTATCAGTTGGCTCATGTACTGCAACACGTAAACCGTAAGCACCACCAGCATTGCCAGGCTGATTAGTCCTCCTTTTTTTACCCCCAGCAACCTCACAATTTGTGCCGAAATAATAATGCATACCAGGTACAGAACCACGGCCACCAGTATTTTGTACTGGCTTATGAGTGAGTAGGCATAGGCATAATTGCCGGGTTCAAGCGCTTTCGCGAGGTAAAACTGCACCAGCGATTTTTCGGCCCCGTTTACCACAGCCGTATCGTACCCGAAAAGCAACCCACCCAGCGTTGCCACCAGCGTGAGCATCATGATATAGGCCGGGTTTCCTTTTGATGTGTTAAGTGCCGGAGTGTTTGATGATGTATCGATGAAAGACATACGCCCGGGGATTAGATGTATTGATTAATCAATTGCTCAAACATTTCCTGTTTGCCGCTAATAGCCGCCGGTTCGCCCTGGCTTTTCGCGATGATTCTGAGATCTTCGAGCGTAAGTTTGCCTTCTTCAAATTCCTTTCCTTTGCCGGCATCGAAAGAAGCATAACGTTGTGCGCGGAGTTTCAGGAAATCCGATTCCTTCAGAATACTGTCAGCAACCATCAGTCCACGTGCAAATGTATCCATGGCAGCAATATGGGCGATAAAAATATCCTCCAGGTCGGTTGAGTTGCGGCGTGTTTTGGCATCGAAATTAATACCACCTGTGGTAAAACCGCCAGCCTGAATAATTACCAGCATGGCCTCCACGGTTTCGTAAATGTTAATCGGGAATTGGTCGGTATCCCAGCCATTCTGGTTGTCGCCCCGGTTGGCATCAATGCTCCCCAGCAACCCGGCATTGGCAGCCATCTGAAGTTCATGCTCAAAAGTATGACCAGCCAGCGTGGCATGGTTTACCTCGATATTCAGTTTAAAATCCTTATCGAGGCCAAAATGCCTGAGGAAACCAATCACCGTTTCGCTGTCGAAATCGTACTGGTGTTTTGTGGGTTCCATGGGTTTGGGCTCAATCAGGAAAGTACCTTTAAACCCCTTTCCACGGGCATAGTCGCGGGCCATGGTAAGGAACCGGGCCAGGTGTTCTTTTTCACGTTTGGTGTCGGTATTGAGCAACGACATATATCCTTCGCGTCCACCCCAGAACACATAATTTTCGCCCCCCAGGGCAATTGTGGCGTCAATGGCGTTTTTTACCTGGGTGCCGGCATGTGCCAGGGCCAGGAAATCGGGATTGGTTGAAGCGCCGTTCATATACCTGGGATTGGAAAATACGTTTGCAGTTCCCCACAACAGTTTCACACCCGAAGCCGCTTGTTTTTCCTTTGCATAAGCCACCATTTCGGCAAGCCGGTTTTCAATGTCTGAAACATGGCTATCGCCGGTAAGATCGGTATCGTGAAAACACCAGAAGGGAATTCCGATTTTGGTCATAAATTCAAATGCAGCATCCATNNCACAGCGTGTGCCAGTAAGCCATGGCAAACCTGAAATATTCCTTCATGGTTTTGCCACCTACCATTTTATTTTCGTCATAATATTTAAATGCCAGCGGATTCCGCGATCCGGCACCTTCAAATTTTATCTCCCCGATTCCCGGGAAAAACTCTTTACTGCCAATGGTTGCTTTCATGTTCAATTTTATTTTATGTAGAATATTGTTTTTATGTATCNNCTTACACCTTACACCTTACACCCCACCTACCATTTCTCAAGCTCAACCACCCACTTCGTAAATGCATCCTTCAATAAGCGGTTATCTCCTGAAGGCCTGATGGTTTGCAGTAAAGCAAGTCCGGCAAAAGCAGCTTTAAAGTCGCTGAAAATTCCTGCACCCACGCCGGCACCGCGGGCTGCGCCCTGTGCACCATCGGTGTTGTAAAGTTCAATATCGGCACCGGAAATATCGGCCAGGGTCTGACAAAATACAGGACTCAGAAACATATTCGCTTTGCCTGCCCTGATTACTTTCACTTCAACTCCCATATGCTGCATGATCTGTATGCCGTAATACAATGCAAAGGCAATGCCTTCCTGCGCCGCCCTGAAAAGATGTGCTTTGCCGTGAATATTGAAGTTAAGGTTATGAATGCTGCATCCCGGTTCACGGTTTCCGAGCACACGTTCGGCNNGTTTTCGCCGGCAACCTGCTTTATCCATGCATTCATGATCCCGGTTCCGTTTACGCAAAGCAGGATGCCGTTACGTTTGGCTTCCGGGGTATGGTTTACATGTACAAATGTATTTACCCTCGATTGCGGATCGAATTTTACCTGGTCGCTTACCCCATACACCACACCCGAAGTTCCAGCCGTGGCCGCTATTTCGCCCGGATTGAGTACGTTAAGCGAAAAAGCGTTGTTGGGTTGATCGCCTGCCCGGTAACAAACCGGGGTGCCGGGCTGTAATCCGGTTGAATCGGCAGCCTCCGGCGTAACCTGGCCCTGAAATCCAAAAGTAGGGACAGTGGTTGCCAGCAAATTTTCGCCAATGCCATAGTAATTTAATAATATTTCAGCTGGTTTACCTTCCTTGAAGTCCCACATGATTCCTTCCGAAAGGCCCGATTCGGTGGTTTTTACTTCGCCTGTGAGCCTTGCCGCAATAAAATCGCCGGGCAACATTACTTTATCGATCCGGTTGTAAAGGTCTGGTTCATTTTCCTTCACCCACCTGAGTTTTGAAGCCGTGAAATTGCCCGGAGAATTTAAAAGATGCGATAAGCACTTTTCAACACCCAGATCAGTAAATGCATTGTTACCGGTTTCAACCGCGCGGCTGTCGCACCAGATGATGGCATTGCGAAGCACTTTCATTTGCTTATCCACACACACAAGCCCATGCATCTGGTACGAAATACCAATGGCTTTTATTTGAGATGAATCAAGGCCGGTTTCTTTCAAAACCGCTGCAATGGCCTGTTGCGTATGCTGCCACCAGGTTTCGGGATCCTGTTCCGCCCAACCCGGTTGTGGTGCAATAATTTTCATTTCGGTTGAAGGCGACTGGGCACTGCCGGTGCACTCACCGGTACCGGCATGAATTACCGATGCTTTTATGGATGAAGTTCCTATATCAAGGCCTAACAAATACATGATGCGCGTTTATAAGTTATTAACACACAAATGTAAAGCAACAAAGTGCAGATAAATTGTACTATTATGCAAATAGCATGTATTTTTACGCCAATAATTTTAAACGGCGAATTACAGGTGAAACTTTAGAGCCAATGGATGAGTAAATCGCATGCATTTAAGTTACAAACTCCTGATGCCTTATTTATGCTGTTTCCGGTAATTTAATGGGCTCACGCCAAATTTCTTTTTAAAAGCTTTTGAAAAATAAAACCAGTCGGAAATACCCACCTGCTCCGAAATATTATATATGGCAGTATCAGTTTCAGTTAAAAGTTTCGAGGCACGTTGTATCCGCATTTCGAGCAGGTAATTGTTGGGCGACATCCCGGTTGCCTCTTTAAAAATGCGTTGAAAATTGCGCACCGACATAAAACTGAGCCCGGCCATTTCGCTGATATAAATATTTGAGGTATAATTCCGTTCGATATAATCAATGGCTTTGCCAATCCTGATAAGCGATTTGGCTTTGGGCTGGCTGATTTCTGAATACTTGCGCGAAAGAAATATGATTATTTCCTCCAGTTTATTCTTGATAAAGAGTTCGTAACCGGAATTTTTATGCGATAACTCGGCAAGCATGCTGTTGAGGATATATTCCGATTTGGCCAGGTCGACACGGCTGAGGTGAAGCATATTCCTGAAATGCTGACGGTTACGGTAACTGGGCTCGAGAATAAAAAGCGGGCTGAAACCATCCATCGATTTTATTTCGGGCGAAATAAGTGAAGGGCTTCGTACCGGGTCGAACATCAGGTTGATGATTTCGGCCTTGCCGGCATCTTTAAAATAATGATTCTGAAAGCCCTGCAGGATAAAAATATCACCTTCCGATACTTCATATTCATTGCTGCTGATAACCTGCACACCACGGCCTTTGGTGATAAATACAATTTCGATGAAATCGTGGTGATGTTCCACCTCGGTGAGATCGTTGGCGTGTGAAATGTTTTTCGCCCGGTTAACCTTGCATACATTAATGGCAAACGCTGGATTACCAAAATAATTATCGCCCCTGGCAAGCTTCATGGCTGTGAATTTGGCTCAAAAATACATTTTTAAGACGAACTTTTTTATGATTTGCAAAAATCCCGCTTATTAAATCATAATTCGCCTCATGGTTAGCAAGTACTGAAATCTCAGTCCCCGGTTTTGCTTTAACACATCATCATGGCTGACACTTGACAAACTTTATGGATATATTTGCATTTCGATTGACCTTATGAACAACGCATCAAATACCAGCGCCAAAGCGCTCGCAAACCTGATTACTGAAATTATGAACCGGATTTACAGCCGGCGCATGACAACCACATCGGGAGGGAATATTTCCATAAAGGATACTTCAGGAAATACCTGGATTACCCCGGCAGGCGTAGATAAAGGTGAGTTGCAGCCTTCGGATATCGTGTGTATTCAACCCGATGGAACTGTTACAGGCAGTCACATGCCTTCGTCAGAATACCCTTTCCACAAAGCCATATACGATTGCCGCCCCGACATAAAAGCCATTGTGCATGCGCATCCGCCGGCACTGGTTTCCTGGAGCATCACCGATAAAATCCCGGATCCGCTCGCTATTTTTACCACGCAGCGCGTTTGCGGATCCGTAGGTTTTGCCCCATATGCCATGCCCGGCAGCCAGGAACTAGGCGAAAAAGTAGCCCGTGAATTCAGCAAAGGTCATAACATCATCATGATGGAAAACCATGGCGCGGTTGCCGGTGGTGCTGATATTGCCGAAGCTTATCAGCGTTTCGAATCTCTTGAAAATTGCGCGGATGCTTTAATTGGAGCAAATATCCTTGGCAAGCCCACCTGTCTCTCACAGGGCGAGTTTTCGGCGTTTTACAATGCATTAAAATTTGCTTATCCCCAAACAGAACAATCAGGAATTGATAATTCTGATGAAAACAGGAGAATTGAAATCCTGAAATTTGTGCAAAGAGGCTGCCGTCAAGGCTTAATGGCAAGTGCTGCCGGAACGGTTTCGATGCGTTGCGATAAAAATGATTTCCTGATTACCCCGGCAAACATATCCAGGTGGGCACTGCAGGCAGGGGATATTGTAAAAATTTCGGGTGGAAAATGTGAAGCCGGCAAAACACCAGGCCGCTCGGCACGACTTCACCAGGCGATTTACGAAAACCACCCGGACATTCATTCCATCATCCTGGCCCAGCCACCCAACCTGATGGCCTTTGGGATAAGCGGAACGCCTTTCGATGTGCATACCATCCCTGAAAGCCTCATGTTTCTGAAAGAAGTTGTACTGGTTCCCTTTATGACTGATTTTGGTAAACTTACGGAATTCATAGTAAACCAATGTTCAGTCAGCAATGCCATGATCCTCATGAATAATACTGTTTTAACCACGGGAAACAGCGTGTTACAGGCTTACGACCGGCTTGAGATTGCTGAATTCGGGGCCAGATCTCTGATTATGAGTAAAGCCATCGGCAAATTTAAGCCAATCAATAGCCAGCAGGCAGATGAGATCAGAGGAATGTTCCCGTAAATTCTGCTGTAAAGCAGCTATGATAAACTGGCAGAAGCACTTACACCAACTTTTTCGCCCATTCTGACAATCGTTTCAATTTTTAAAAGCGACTGTTCAACGATATCGGCATCCGGCTGTACTTGATCTTTTTTAAACAGTTGGATAATGGTTGAGCCCCCGAACTCAAACCATCCTTTTTCTTCGCCTCGCCTGAAGGTATGCTCATTTTTGTTGATCAGCACAATTTTCCCTACAAACAAAGCCCCGACTTCGAGATGTACCACTTTACCAAAATTTTTGGTATGAAGCATGGTTAATTCCCTGTAGTTCTGCACCATAAGCGATGTTGTATTCGACAATGCAATAGGATGTACCGAATGAAGCACACCCCTGATACGTCGCACTTTTTCCTGACGACCGCTGTCCATATAGCAAAACCTGTGATAATCGGATGGAGCCAGCCGGTAAATAAAGCACCAGCCATTGCCATATTCTCTCCCGATTTTCGCATCTTTTACCAGGTCCGATAACGAATACCAATATCCTTTAACCGGCAATTCGTGCTGTTTCGAAAGATCGAAAACCAGCAGACGCGAATCACAGGGAGATATCAGGTGCGTGGGTTCCGGGTCTATTGGTCGGGCATTATCCTTAAGTTCGCGGGTAAAAAAATCGTTAAAGCTCCGGAACGATTCAAGCGGCCGCTTAATTTCGTGCGTATTTATTTTATAATGCTTAATAAACTTAGGTATCTGGTAAACACTTCCCCGGCCATTCATTATCCTTCCGTAAATCCTGGAAACATTACGTTTGTTCAGGAACATGCTGTTAAACATCTTCCCGATCCCTGAATTGTACAAAAACGATAAACCATTGACCTTGTATGTGTTTTCGTATTCAAAACTCCCGGTAGTTCTATTGTAAAGTTTAGGTTTATTCATCAGGGGTAAATTAAGAATCGACGAATTTAGGATAAAGTTCCTGAAGTTTGATATACACCGGCAAATAGATTGGGAAAATCCACCTTTTTACATTACCGCCGGCAACAGGATGACCATAATTACTTTCAATACGATCAGGAATTTTATCCAGGCCTGCAAAATTAAGGAAGACGAATACAATATTTCTGCTGAATATTCTCAATTTTTCTTAAATATAGCATTTTACGCATGTTTAAAAACCTACACTTGGTATCTTTGTTGAATATTAAAAAAAGCAATTGAAAACACAGATTATCAAAAATGTATTTCCGGTAACCGGTATGGCTTGTGCAGCCTGCGCCGGCAGCGTGGAAAGCATGATAGCTTCGCTGCCGGGCGTTACCGAAGCCTCGGTGAATTATGCAGGAGCAAATGTGCATGTAGCTTATGATCCCGACACGGTTTCACCAGCTGATTTTGCAAAAGCCGTCGAATCCATTGGATATGGAATTATAGTGGATGAGGAAAACCTTGAAGAGAAACTCGCGGATATAGAATTCAAACATTTCAGGGAACTGAAACAAAAACTATGGGTTGCAGGCATTTTCACGCTTCCGGTTTTTGTGCTTTCCATGTTTCACATTTTTCATTTGGAATATAAAAACTGGATTTTGCTGGCTTTCTCGCTGCCGGTAGTATTTTTTTCGGGTTCCGAATTTTACAGCATTGCATGGAAACAGGCCCGCCATCGCATGGTTAATATGGACACACTGGTTGCCCTGAGCACAGGCATTGCCTTTATTTTCAGCCTGATCAATACGATAATGCCCTGGCTTTTTCTTAAAACGGGGCAACAACCCCATGTGTATTACGAATCGGCTACCGTAATCATAACATTTATACTTGCAGGGAAATTCCTTGAAGAAAATTCGAAAAGCAAGGCTTCGTCAGTTATCCGCAGTTTAATGGGATTACAGCCCAAAACGCTTACAGTTTCACGCAACGGCGCAGAAATGGAAATACCGTTGCAAATGGTTGCCCAGGGCGATGAAGTAATGGTGCGCCCCGGCGACAGGATTCCTGTTGATGGCGTGGTTATTAGCGGCGACTCGTACCTCGACGAAAGCATGATTTCAGGCGAACCTTTGCCAGTGTATAAAAGTGCTGGCGCCGGTGTATTTGCCGGCACGCTGAACAAAAACGGCAACCTGGTGATTACCGCTTCCAAAGCCGGGAAAAACACGCTGCTTGCAGGCATCATTGCCATGGTACAGGAGGCGCAATCGGCCAAGCCGCCGATTCAGAAACTTGCCGATAAGATTGCTTCTGTTTTTGTGCCGGTAGTGCTGGCAATTGCAGCTGTTACATTTGTAACCTGGTTTATCTGGGGGCCTCCACCACCGTTAACCTTTGCATTTCTGACCACTATAAGCGTACTTATCATTGCCTGCCCCTGTGCCCTGGGACTGGCTACACCTACAGCATTAATGGCCGGCATCGGACGGGGAGCCTCACACGGAATCCTGATCCGTAATGCATCAACCCTGGAACTCGCCTGCAAAATAAACGCGGTAATTTTTGACAAAACCGGAACTTTAACTACCGGCAAACCCGTGGTAACCCGAAGCCTGTGGTTTAGCCAGGATGATCAATACAAACAAATCCTGTTATCGCTCGAAAAACGTTCGGGCCATCCGCTGGCTTTTGCCATTGCTGCACTGGTTGAAGATTACCCCATGCTGTCTATCGAAAACTTTACCGACATTCCTGGCAAAGGCGTAAGAGCAGTTTACGAAGGCCAGGTGTTCTGCGTCGGTAACCTGGCACTGATGATTGAAAACACTGTTGATATTCCTGGAAATGTAAGGGATGAGAACTTTATTTTTTTCGCTGCAAACAACCAGCTTATTGCCGCATTTTCAGTTGAAGACACTTTGCGTGAAAGTTCGCCGGCGGCCATCAGTGCACTCAAATCACTGGGCATTAAGGTGTTTATGCTTACCGGCGACAAAGAAGAAACTGCAGCCGTAATGGCTGCCAAAGCTGGTATCGACCAATATTTCGCCGGGGTGATGCCAGCCGATAAAAACCATTTTGTAAAGGAGTTGCGACAGAAAGGCTACCATGTGGCTATGGTTGGTGATGGGATTAATGATTCAGCCGCCATGGCCGAAGCCGACCTGGGCATTGCCATGGCAGGTGGCTCTGATATTGCTATCGACAGTGCCGGCGTCATACTGATGCAGGGCGATCTGAACGCGGTAGCCCAGGCCATTCGGCTCTCGAAAGCAACTGTAAAAATTATCAGGCAGAATTTCTTCTGGGCTTTTATCTACAACGTAATTGCTATACCTGTTGCAGCGGGAGTGCTCTACCCGGCCACCGGTTTCCTGCTCAGCCCGATGATTGCCGGCGCTGCCATGGCCATGAGCTCGGTAACAGTAGTAATGAATAGCCTCCGACTGAAAAGAATAAGCATACACGGATAACAAACAGCCAACCTTTAACCCCTTCAATCCCCTCAATCCCTTCNNTTTTTTTGCGATTATCGAAGTGGCAGGGGGACTCCTTACCAACAGCATAGCCATACTCTCGGATGCCTTTCACGACCTGGGCGATTCCGTTGCCCTGGGGTTGGCATGGTATTTCCAACGGATATCAGCAAAACAGCGCGATAATACCTATACTTATGGATATAAGCGATATTCGTTGCTGGGAGCAAGTTTCAGCGCCATCATTCTTTTAATTGGATCCATCATAATTATTTCTGAAGCCATTCCCCGGCTCATACATCCCGAACCGGTGCATACCCAGGGTATGCTTTACCTGGCAATTGCCGGTATCGTAATTAACGGGTTTGCCATGTTTAAACTGCACCGAGGTGAAACACAAAACGAAAAAATGATCTCAATTCATTTGCTTGAGGATGTATTGGGCTGGGTAGCCGTACTGGTTGCCAGTATCGTCATGAATTTTTACGATGTTCCGGTGCTCGATCCGCTTTTATCATTGCTCATAACGGCCTTTATCCTTTTTCGTGTATTCGGTAATATGCGGCAGACCTTTCGCATTTTTATGCAGGCAACACCATCACAGGAACAGGCAGAAACACTTAAGTCAGGTTTGGGACAAATTGAAGGAATTGCAGGCATTCACGATATGCACTTCTGGACCATGGATGGTTCGTACAACGTTGCCTCCTTGCATGTGAGTGTTAATCCTGAGACCACCCTTGCTGAAAGCGAAATTATTAAACAACAAGTCCGTATTTTTCTCAAAAACAAAGGATTTGCGCATACAACCATTGAAATAGAGCCCGATGACAAACTTTGCGAATTGCACGACTGTTAACCTAAACCAATGAATTGACAGAACCTTGAAATAATTTTCACTGAAATAATTAAAAATGGAAACGTTGAAATTTAAAACAAGCCTCAAATGCGGAGGCTGTGTAAATGCTATTAAACCCGGCCTCGAAAGTCTTGATTTGGCCGGCAAATGGACGGTTGACCTCGAAAGTGCCGATAAAACCCTTCAGGTTGAAGCCCCGGAAGAAATGGCTGAAAAGGTGATGGATAGCGTAAAAAAAGCCGGCTACCTGATTAGCCGGCTATAAACTGTTTTGCTTAGTGCCTGTTTCAAATAAATTATAACAGTTTTTTTTAAACAGGCGCTTAAGCTTACTTAGGCGGTTCTGCTGGCAATAATATCCCAGTCTACCAGTTGCCAGAAAGCATTCACATAATCGGGGCGTCGGTTCTGGAAATCGAGATAATAGGCATGCTCCCACACATCGCAGGTAAGCAGGGGCTTAAGTCCGTCGCGCATGGGATTGGCTGCATTTCCTGTAGCCACTATGGCCAGGTTGCCGGCTGCATTCTGCACAAGCCATGCCCAACCCGATCCAAACTGGTTAACAGCGGCTTCGTTAAATTTGGTAACAAAGTTTTCGAATGACCCGAAATCGCGGTTTATCATATCGAGCAACTTTCCTGATGGAGCTGTTCCGCGGCGGGCCGAAAACCCTTCCCAATAAAAAGTGTGATTCCAAACCTGGGCTGCATTGTTAAAAATACCACCTTCGGCTTTCATAATCATGGTTTCGAGGGTTGCATTTTCGTATTCGGTGCCGGGCACCAGTCCGTTAAGCTTGGTAACATAAGTCTGATGATGCTTTCCGTAATGAAATTCGATGGTGCGCGAACTGATAACCGGTTCCAGTGCATCAGCGGCATAAGGCAATGATGGAAGTTGAAATGTCATGGCTTTTTCTGATTTTAAAGGTTTTATATTTTAGTGAATGGATTTTCTTTATCTCATATTATTCAGATGATTAAAACACAGGAGTAAATTAACCTGGCAAAATTTCTGCTTTTGGAAAGATTGGACCAATCTTTTAAAAAGAAATACGAGGTTCATGCATAACCGTAAATTTACAATTTATTTTACAAAACTGGTCGAAAACCTCGATTTATTCCCCTTTTCATCTTCAACGAAAAGGGTAAATTTGTTTGTACCGGGCTGTGTCATAAAATCAAACCGGTATATCATCAGCCTGTTTTTCGGATCCCATTCAACCAGTACCCATTTACCATTAAGTTCGCCCCTGTACGATCCAATACCCGACAGGTTATCCGAGACTGCGAAACGCAGGCTTGTTTTGTTTTTCTTTTTGTTTTCGGGCCATGGTTTTATAACGGGCGCTACGGTATCGACGGCAATAGCGTATCCATCAAAAAGATTGGTGGTAGCCGTAACCCAGCCATTTTCGTAACTGCCATCGGCCGCGCTTCTTTTTCCGGTCCTGTCAACCCGAACCAGCAAGGCTTTTGAACGCAATCGCGGTGGCAGTTTTGTGGCTTTTATTGAGACCTTCATCCTGTTATGCAAGGGCACTTCGGCATTATGCAGAAAATGAATATCCGAAAATGTAGCTTTATTGCCGGGGGCTTTTTTGTAAGTAAAGTTCAGGTTGTCGTACATACAACCAGCAGGCAATTCCAATTTCAGATCACCTTTTTCGAACCTGTTGACTTTATCGTACCGGAATAATATAGTGGAATCCGGATCAGGAAATGAGGGCGTCTGCACAACTTCCAGCGGTTTCTGCGATTGTATCCAGAACCTGAGGTTGGTCATATTGCCCGAAAGATCAACCACCGAAACAAGTATTTCATGAAGTAGTCCGTCAGTAACATTTATTATTCCGTTTGCAGCATCGGTTTTAAAAAAGCTGAGTTTGTTTCCGGGCAGTTTTTTTGATTTTACAATACGGTTACCCAGGTTGTAATTATCGGCATAGTCGATGCTGGCATTCACATACCTGCTTTCGTCGAAAGAGAAGCTATCGCATTCCATCGAGAAAAATTCGACATAGTTATGGTACATCCGCATGCTATAAAACCCATTCCTGTCCGTTTGACTCTGGTTATAATCGAAAGCCTGGGCACCAATGCTAAAATTACCCCACGCCCAAATAGTATCCTTATCCGCCAGCCTGTAATCGCCATTCGCTGCTTTTCGCAACATGAACCTTTTGGGTTCAGACGATGCTCCGATAAAACTTTGGTCATTTTCGGGAAATATTTTTATGAAATCAATAAACGGCGGGTAAACATCAACAATATCAAAGCCAAATAACAACGGATTGATGATACGCTCAGTAACCGTAGTACGCAGTTCGAAATGCAGGTGGGCTCCACCCGACGAACCGGAATTTCCGGCATAACCGATCAACTGCCCCCGCTTCACAAAAATGGAGTCCTTTTTGTGGGCAGGGAAAAGGTCGACTTCAAAACTTTTAACCTTGTATTGGTTTGCCCGCAGGTATGCAGTTATAGTGTCGTTATAATTTTCGAGGTGCGCGTAAACCGATGTATAACCATTTGGATGATCGATGTAAAGGGCATTTCCAAATCCAACCGGCGAAACCTTGATGCGCGAAACAAACCCATCGGCAACCGCATACACCGGCAATCCCTCCTTTTGCTGTACCTGGAAATCAGTACCTGAATGGAAATGATTTGGCCTCACCTCGGAAAAAGAACCGGTTATACCAAGATTTATATCGAGCGGCGACGAAAAATAACCCTGTGGAATGGTTTTCTGCGCCGACAACTGTGTTAAAGGGAACAAAATCAGAATGTAAACTAAAAGTATCGGATAAATTTTCATTCCACAAATTTACAGTTTCAAAGCATGGTATACCAATGTCGTTTGTAAAAATGCTCTTAAAAATTCAGAATTTCCGCCATAAACACACTTTTAAAAATTTAATTACTTACTAAAATCAGGGTATCTGCATGTTAAAATATACCATGTAACATTCTGACATTAAAACTACGAAATACGATTAACCAGAAACACGATCAGTCACACAACGCCTGGACGGCAACATCAAATTTATTTTACATCACGGTTTTCGGGCATCGCTGCAACATTAAATACATAACGCTGAATTACAACCATATAAATCATCACGCATAAAACGCCCGTTCCGGAAATCAAAAACATGGCTTGCATCCCGAAAACATACCATATAACGCCTGCAAGGCTGCTGGCCAACATCGTAAAAATACTTGCAAAACTGGTGNNGCATACAAGCCGAAAAGTACTGCAAAATGCCAGGTAACCATTGCAAAGCCCATAAACGAATAAACGACGGCAAAAACGCCAATCCCAAAAATGAGTATACGCGACAGGCCGAATTTATCAGCCAATATACCAACCGGGTACGACAACAATGCATAAACCAGGTTATAAAAAATATAAACCCCGATCATGTACGAATCGGAGAAGCCTTTGCTCTTTATTGAAAGCAACAGGAATGCATCCGAACTGTTGAAGAGTGCAAATGCCAGTAAACCTACAACCAGGAACCTGAACTTTTTCGGGGATTGCTTCCAGTACATCAGGAAAGCGAAAAATCCGGGTGATTTCCGGGTTGAAGCGTGTTTTTGCTTATCCTTTAAAAGGAAAGTGAGGGATATGGCTATGATGCCCGGAATCACTGATATGATAAAGAGCCATTTATATTGTCCGGGGTAATAGTACAGGAAAAGCAGGGCTGCAAATGGCCCAACGGCTGCACCGGCAGTATCGAGTGCACGATGAAACCCGAACACTTTACCTTTATTCTCCATGGTAGCTTCATCACTCAGCATGGCATCACGGGCGCCGGTACGTACTCCTTTGCCCAGCCTGTCGAGCGTGCGGGCAAAAAACACCCACAACGGGAAGCGGAACAAGATCATTAAAGGTTTTGAGATCGCGCTGAGCGAATAACCCCACCTAACAAAAGGCACACGGCTTCCGATTTTGTCAGAATAATTACCGAAATAACCTTTGCTAAGCCCGGCAGTGGCTTCAGCCATCCCTTCCAGAACACCGATTAAAATTACCGAGAAACCAATAGATTGCAGATAAACCGGCATGACCGGGTAAAGCATTTCGCTGGCAATATCAGTAAAGAAACTAACAAACGAGACCAATAAAACGGTGCGGGTAAAAATGGATCGCTTCATGCAAATGACTGAAATTAAAACCGGCTGCAAATGTATGGTTTTTGCTGAAGATATAACTTACAGACCTGAATAAAATAAACGAACCCTTGTAAAGGAAAAAAATGCTGAACATAATCCACGTCGGGCACAACAGCACTTACATCCGTATGAAAAGCATGTATGCCTTGGCAGTTCCAAATAACACTTTGCATTAACCGGTCTGACTGATTTTTACCAGGCTGTCAACATTCAAAATCTCGAAGTCATTGCCATTGACCTGAATAATACCTTCGTCCTTAAATTCGCGCAGTATGCGTATGGCACTTTCCTTCGACATGCCCGAAAGATCAGCCAGGTCCTGGCGCGAGAGCGTGGTATGAAACGGGTTGGATTCATACACTTTATCTTTCAGATAAATAAGCACATCCGCAATACGCCCCGGCATCTGTTTCTGCGTGAGGCTGATAAATAATTCATAATTATAAATAGACTGCATGCTTACTTTCCGGAGAAAATCTTCAGCAAAATCAGCATTATTCCTGATCAGTGATTTAAAGGTACCCAGGTCTACCAGGCAAGCAACTGAATCTTCTATCGCCATGGCCGAAAAATGATGCATCTGGTCGGCATAAATGCCAGGACCAAGAATATATTCAACAGGTTTTACAATACTTAAAATCAAATTTTTATCATTGTATCCTTCAATATATGTTTTTACTTTTCCCTGTGTTAAACACAAAAAATGGAGATTCGGGGTGCCTTGTTTAAATATGAGTTCACCTGCTTTAAAATGAACTTCAATCCGTTTTTCATCAATCTGATCCAGCTCAAACTGGCAGAGGCAACTGAATATTTCAGACTTATCCTTACAGGACGAACATCCTTTTGTATATTGAGTATGTTGATTCACACTTAGGTTTTAAATGAATTAAACTATTTTCCCCTCAAAATGGCTGAGGAAATCAAACAATTATCTGCGTACAAAGATAATGACATATATCAATATATCTACTGATAAGTATCAAAATATTATTGTCAAACAATCATATTTATAATATTCACTATTTCACTTTAAAAGTATTCCTTTGTACCATTGTAAAAAGCATTAGATTTGTTCATATTAAACCAGCAGCCTTTTATAAAACTAAAAAAAAGCACCAATGAAAAAAAGACTTCTCACCTTATTATTCCTTTCGGGCACGTTGATTGCGTTACTGACTGCCTGCGAATACGATTTTATTACCCCGGCTCCCCCGGTACCTCCTCCACCTCCTGGTGATACAATCAGCTATGTGCAGGACGTACAGCCTTTTTTCAATAACAAATGTATTTCATGCCACAAAGGAAGCATTGCTCCAAATCTGACAGCTTCGGTTTCGTATTCGGAGTTGGTTCC
>DGQJ01000259.1:4063-5377 GCA_002389705.1 Bacteroidales bacterium UBA4417 | reverse complement strand
GGCAACTCTTCATCCACCAGTTTTTGTCCACCCAGTTTTACCAGCACTTTTTCAGCTTCATCCTTTCGTTCGTGAGCATATAGCCAGCGGGGGCTTTCAGGGAAATCCAACAAAAGAAAAACCAGGTAAAATACCCCGAAGATGGCTGGAACTGCAAGCATAAAACGCCAGCTGTTTTCGCCAATATTCACCAGGAGATAATCAAAAATGTAAGCGACTACAATTCCTATTGTGATAGCAAACTGGTTGAAAGAAACCAGGCGCCCGCGTTTTTTGGCAGGAGCAATTTCCGAAATATACATGGGCGCAACCACCGAAGTAGCACCAACTGCCAGGCCCGAAAGCAGGCGAAATGCAATCAGTATTAATGATGAACCTGCAAATGCGCAACCCAAAGCAGATATAATGTATAATACAGCAGTTGCAATCATCACCTTTTTGCGCCCGTACTTTTCGGTGAAGTTACCTGTAAATAATGCCCCGACCAGGCAGCCTATGGTGAGCAGGGCGGCTACAGTACCCAGGCCGCTGTCGGTCAGTGCGAAATCGCTTTTAATCCCGTCGACGGCGCCCGAAATTCCGGCCATGTTTAATCCAAACAGTAGCCCGCCCAAAACGGCTACAAAAGTCACCCAGATTAAGAATCGTGTATTCATGTTTTCAGACATTTAAATTTCTACTATTTAGATTATNNTTCTCAAGGCGATCGTTGTAAAAATTGTTTGATGATGCTGAAACAAAATTAATTCCGGCTGTAGCCAAAGACATTAATAATTGATACAGGTATGATGACTGATGTTACATTTATCGAGGTTTTAGTGCCTTTTATCACTTATGTTACATGAGTATCAAATTTTGAAACTTAGCTTTGAAAGATTTTCTGTTTGTACTTCAAGTATTTCATTTCAGTATAATGCGTTCATTGATTAAAAATCTTTATAGTTTTGACGAATAATAAAATGAATTGGATAAAGACAGATATATAAACCGGAAAACTTTCCTAAGGCTGGCAACCTTCAGCGCAGTTGCTGCATTTGTTGCACTTTGGAGGATTATGACCGGCAAAAGCAAAGAATTAACGGAACGACCTGTCGTTAACAGGATCAATGCATCAAAATTGGGAACAGGGATATTTCTGTTTGAGAAATTTATCGTGGTAAAATCCGATTCCATGTTAAAGGTGTATTCCAATAAATGTACCCATGCCGGTTGCCGCATCAACCAGGAGATAGATGGACAGTTACTTTGCCCTTGTCACGGATCAAAATTCGATGCTGCAACCGGCAGGGTTTTGCAGGGGCCGGCTGGCTTGCC
>DGQJ01000259.1:0-4043 GCA_002389705.1 Bacteroidales bacterium UBA4417 | reverse complement strand
GCTTTGCTTGCTGTGCCTTACGATGTGGCTGCCCCTTACCTTTCGGTGACAAAACTTGTTACTGCCAACCCGGCAGCAACTTTACTCAGGAATATTCATTACTGGAGCGCACAGCTATTTCTGCTGCTTACGCTGGTTCATGTTTTTGATCATCTCTGGAAAGGGACAGAAAGCAATATCAGGAAGAAAAGCGTTTGGTTCAGGCTCACGCTTTCGCTGGTTTTTGCATTGTATGTGATGCTTTCGGGTTTTATACTCAAAGGCGATGGCGATAGTTTGCAGGCACATCGTATACTTTCATCGCTGGTAAGTAGTCTTCCATGGGTCGGGCCGATGTTGCAGCAAACATTCATTGGCTCAGAGGGGAATTTCCAGGTGTTATATATCCAACATGCAGCTACAGCAACGGTGATCCTGTTTGTGATCATTATGGAGCATGCACGGAGTTTAAAGGTGAACCTCCGCACACTTCTGATTACAACCGGAATTATCACCATCCTGAGTTTTATTTTCCGGGCGCCCATCCATGGATTGAATGAAACCGTGATGAAAGGGCCCTGGTATTTTATAGGGTTGCAGGAAACCCTGCATTGGGTTTCGAACCCGCTGCTGGTAACAACCGGGATATTGGCATTGCTTCTGTTAATTTACCTTCTGCCATGGGTCAAACCCATTTACGGCAGGTTGATCAAGCGGTTTTTTTTAGTCATGATCATTTTTTATGCTTTGCTCACCATAGCCGGATTTTTCTTCCGTGGCCCGCTTTGGCAATGGCAATGGCCCTGGGATGCGAATTACACGATACAGCCTTTGTCCCACTCCGAAAAAATCACTTTTGTGTCGGCTGATACCACCCAACTTCCCGTAATTCAGGGTCATGCCGAAGGTTGTGTTAGCTGCCACAAGGGAATGAGCGGTTTTGCAGATGCACACAAACCTGAATATATAGGTTGTTATTCGTGCCATGGCGGCGATCCGCTTACCCTCGATAAAGCAAAGGCGCACCGCACGATGTTTGCAGTTCCCGGGAACTTGTCGAATGCTGCACAAACTTGTGGCAATGTAGGTTGCCACCCGGCAATTGTCGGCAGGGTTGATAAATCGCTTATGACTTCGTTGCGGGGAATTATCAGCGTGGATAAATGGGTATTTGGCGAAACTGCTGATCTGAATAGTATTGAGCATGTGAATTCCATTGGCCATTCGACTGCCGGAACTCACCTGCGTAATTTATGCGCCGGCTGCCACCTGGGAAACGAAAAAACAAAAACCGGTACATCTGCCTGGCTCGAAAGGGGAGGGGGATGCCTGGCATGTCATCTTACATACGATCAGAAAGCGCTATTCACTTTGAACCAGATTAAGCGAAATAAAAAGCAGGATAACATACTGCCTGCAAATCACCCGGCTATCAATCTGAATGTTACCAACGATAAATGCAAAAGCTGCCACAGCCGGTCGGGCCGGATTTCGATGAACTACGAAGGCTGGCACGAAACGGAATTGAAGCCGGAACAGGTAAAAGGCAAGGAAAATTACAAGGTTTTACCCGATAAACGGGTTTTTATAAAAATGCCGGCGGATATCCATCACCAGAAAGGCATGCTTTGCGTAGATTGCCATGGCTCGTACGAACTGATGGGCGATGGCAAAGAATACGCGCATAAGGAAGAAGCGGTGAAGGTGCAATGCAGCGATTGCCATGCTTTAAAAGCAAACAGCAAAAAACTTTTGGCCGAAACGGATCAGGAAACGCAGTTGATTGCGTGGTCGCGGAAGTTTAAAACAGAAGGGGTGGAGGTAATTCTGACTCAAAAGGATGCAAAACCGCTTTTGAATACCATCGTGAAGGAACAAGGGATACAACTGAGCATGATTAAAAAATCGGGGAACAGTGTTGTTGCAATGAAACCTCCTGCCAAAGCCTGCTCCGAAGGCAAAGCGCACTCTCGTTTAAGCTGCGAAGCCTGCCACACCGCATGGGCGCCGCAATGTATTGGTTGCCATAATAGCTACGAAAGTCAGACTATGGGCTTCGATATGTTGAAAAACAAAACCCGTAAAGGAACCTGGATTGAGCATACAACCGAAGGGATGGCTGAATTACCTGTGCTGGGAATCAATGCTTCAGACAAGGCAGTGAAGGATGGCCGGGTAAGCACATTTACGCCGGGTATGATATTAACCATTGATAAAGGTTCGTTTAAACAAGGCGAAAAAATGGTTTTCAATCGTTTGTATGCACCATCGGCAGCCCACACAACACAGCGCGCAGGCCGCAGCTGCACCTCATGCCACAACGATCCGCTCGCTATAGGTTATGGCCGCGGGAAACTGGCATACTCAGCCTCGGGGAAATGGACTTTCGATCCGCTGTATCAGAATAACAAATACGATGGATTGCCTGAGGATAGCTGGACCGGTTTCCTGCAGGAACGTACCGGCCAGGCTTCGACACGCAAAGGCATGCGTCCCTTTAACCTGGCAGAGCAAAAGCGCATACTTACGGCAGGCGCATGTTTAACCTGCCATCAACCCAATTCAGCAGTGATGAAACGAAGCCTGGTTGATTTTGAGAAAACCATACGTGAACGAAGTACTCGTTGCGTGATGCCGGTATTTTAAAAGAATGTTGTCGGATTTCAGGATACCGCGATCACAGTTAATAAACAGAGATGATCCTTACAGAAAATAGGAAGCCTGCAGGGTGATTGCGGCAGCATTAATTAGCGAAATTCCGGCAGAACCGCATTAAAAGAAAAACAATTTTATACTTGCCGCGATAAGCACAAGGGATAAAACACGTTTCAGGTTCAGTTCCGAAAAAGTTCGGCTGCCCATTGCCGATCCCGCAAACCCTGCAACCATNNCAGCCCGCTGGCCGAATTCAGGAATATAAATAAGGCTGCTGCTGCCGATGCTTCCTTGATGCGCGCATACCGGGCAAGGATCAGTAAGGGTGATAATAATATCCCCCCGCCAATGCCGATTATCCCTGAAACCAATCCAAGCACCAGGCCAATTCCCAACGCAATTGCAAATGGTGGTTTCCTGGTTTCCTTATTGTCGCTATNNTAGGCAGCGGGCATGGATGTGATTAAAAACGGGATGGCCAGCCGGAAACGGAAAAATCCTGCCCTGGCGTACGAGATAAAAGCGATAGCGGAAACCACCAGGTTGAGGATGAGGGCATAATATCGGATTGATTCGGGGGCAAATCCGAACAATGCCATCAATGCCAGGTAGCCGCTGGCACCTCCGTGCCCTACCGATGAGTAGAAAAAAGCGATAAGCATCAGGCCTATCACGAAAAGCAATTCATAATGTACCATGGTTCTCCTTTCCAATTCAGTTTATATTCGGGAGGCTGCACTGTTTCCGGGGCAACCCATCGGTTTTTACTTCATGAGCCCTTTGGCTGGTAGAAATGAAAACTCGGAGAAATACTTTGCAATATTAATAAAGTCTGGTTTTCAACAGTTCAATTATTTCCTGTTTCTCATCAGGATTTCGGCTTGTGCCAGGTCATGTTTTGAGTTGACATTCATAAATAGGTTATCGTGGTAGAAATCATGCGCCGACCCTATGAGTAAACTGTTAATACGTACCTGTTCAAACAAATCAGGTAATTTGTAATTCCCTTTTTCAATAAAGGAATTCATTTTATCCAATACAGATTTATTATAGAAGCCGCAAAGGGGTTCATAATGTTTTTCGCCTTCCCAGGGAACTGCAACCTCAAAGTTTTTGCCTTGCTTTAAAATATAAGCCATCAGTTCGGTGGTTACAAAAGGCAGGTCGCACGATAGTACCAGGTTTTGGGTCGTGGTGCTCTGTTTCAGTGATGAGTAAATTCCTCCCATGGGACCGATGCCGGGAAATTCGTCAGCTACAATTTTAAAGCCGAACCCTGCATAAGCATTGGATGAAGAGCTGATTATGATTTCGCTGCACAAACCTTTAAGTGCTTCGACAGCATAACTAATCAGCGGTTTCCCGCAAAGAAGTTGCAAACCTTTTTCGGCACCCATGCGCGAACTTTT
>DGQJ01000173.1 GCA_002389705.1 Bacteroidales bacterium UBA4417 | reverse complement strand
CTTCACCCACCAGGGCACGGGCTACAAAACAATCGTTGCCGGCACCCGAACCCAGGTCGAGCACGGTATTGCCCGGTTTAATCCCCGCATACTCAGTCGGAAGTCCGCACCCCAGGCCCAGGTCGGCATCGGGCACATACCCCTTTTGTTCATCATAGCTTTCGCTGAAAACCGAATAATCAACAATGGATCCGCAGGAAACCGATCCGCAGCATGAGGGTGCATTCTGTTCTTTGGTTTGCTTGGCAATTTGTCCGTATTTTTCCTGAATCACTTTTTTAATATCTTCCATGGGTTTATTTATTTAGAGTCGTTTATAATCTTTTCTGCAATTTTCACTGCATCGACAACATAATTCCTGCAACTGGTATTAAAGAGATTTCGTTCAACAATGATGGCGTGTTCTTTTTCATCGCGCATATCCAGGTTCTCGAGCAGGTGCCGGCAGGTGGTTGAGCCATGAAACCTTTCAAATTCGTCGAAAAGCTGAACAGTTTTATCGTAGGTAAACTTTTTCTTTTCTTCGTCATCGTTCAGGGTTTTGCCAAATTTGAGTCCCAGCGCCATGGCAGCACCGGTAACCGCGCCACATGTGTATTGCTGCCNNAGCTCACCGGCAAAAGCAGCCAGCACCGACTGGGCACAATTAAAACCGTTATCGAAATAATTCAGGGCCTTTGCAGGACGATCCGGTAGCAGTTGTTTCTTCAGTTCTTCGTCGTAAAATTTGCGGAACCCCGCTTTTATCTCATCGCGGACGCGGTAAAATTCGCTCATTACAAACTCAGGAGTTCCCTGTGCATGCGAGGGATCATCAAAACCCATATGCAGGCGGTGCTTCACCTTACCTGTAAAAGCGGGACAGGTTTCGTTGGCGCCTCCGCAAACGGTAATTACATAATCCCAGGTTGTATCCAGGTACTTTTCAACCGAATCGGAAGTATGATGACTGATATCAATGCCGGCTTCTTTCATTACCTTCACAGCATTGGAATTGAGCTGACCCGATGCCTGGGTGCCGGCCGAATGCACTTCTAGGTTTTTATCGAACGACTGCAGAAACCCGTGGGCCATCTGGCTGCGGCACGAGTTGCCTGTACATAATATAAGTATCTTCATGGGGTTAACATTTACATGATTTTGCTTTTTCGAGTTGCGTTGCCATATTTCGGAGTACCTGAATAATATCCTCGAGGCCAAGGGCATTGATGCAATAATTTACCTTTACCCCATCAACAGTACCCTGCACCAGGCCACAATCTTTAAGCTCCTGCAGGTGCTGACCTACCGTGGTGCGGCTAAGCGGAAGCTCTTCGGTAATATCGCCCGTAATGCAAGTACCTGTTTCTATCAGGTAGTTGATGATTGCCAGCCGCGCCGGATGCGATAAAACCTTGAAATAAGCCGCAGCCTGCTGCAGCGATTCATCGAACAATTCAGTTTTTGCCATGCCTAAAATTAATTATGCCGCAAATATACGACATAATCTAAAATGACGCATAAATACGACATAAAAATTTCAATTATAAAATGGTTATATATAACTACCTGACATTTGGCTAAGGAACAAATCAGATCAACTGAGCAATGACCTTTCGCAGTTAACGGTGGACAGTGAGTTTAAAATTTGAAACCTGATAAACGAATCAACATGGCGGATTTCAGAAACTGAATCGAAATCAACAGATTAGCAGCAAATATCCATTTCTGTTTACGCACCCAACCATGTTAAAGCTGCTTCATATGTACTGAAAATTTCGACATTGAACGGATACCGGCTTTTGATATTCTGCCCGAACATGGTCGACATGGCAACCTGCTGCGGCGTAGCGGTAAGAAGCGCAAACTTCTTGTTTTTTCTTTGCCCGGGCATAGCCGAAAATATTTCGAGTACGGCGGGAATATCAGCGGTATCAATAGCAAATGTAGCCAGGTGCAAATCAACCAGTACCGAAAAATCGGGGTTGTATTCGGGGCTGCTCCAAATCAGGCTTAACTCGGAGCGTAGCACTGTTGTATTTATTTCACCTATCAGCGTGGTATAGGCAATTTTCATTGAAAAGTCACTTGAATAATTCACTCTTGTAGCGGGTATTTTGGGTATTAATGAAACATTTTGTTCGCGAACCGGCAAGGTAAAATGGAACCTGCTTCCCTTTCCTTTTTCACTCTCGAACCATATTTTGCCTCCGTTTCGCTCAACCAGGTCCTTACACAGCAGCAGGCCAAATCCGGTTCCTTTTTCGCCTTCCGTTCCGGGCGAAGAACTAACTTCATCAACCCTGAAAAGTTTTTTTTGTTTTTCTTTTGATATTCCAATCCCGGTATCATTTACTGAGATTCGTACGGTATCTTTAACAGGGTCGGCTTCGATGGTGACGGCTCCTTCTGCCGGTGTAAATTTTATAGCGTTGCTCAGCAGGTTACGCACCACGGTTTGTATGGCAAATTTATCGGCAAAGGCTTCGAGGGATTTATCAATCACCAGGTTAATCCGAACCTGTTTCCGGTTGGCTTCAGCTGCCAGGATAATCACTGTTTCCGATACCAATTCGTACACCTGAAAAAGTTCCTTTTCGCGTTCGCCTCTGCCCATTTGAACGGCCGACCAGGCCAGCAAATCGTTAAAAAGCTGGAATGTTTGTGTTGCTGATTTGTTCAGTGTTCCGATAATTTCGAGTAGTTCGGACTCATCGAAATCATGAATATTTTCAGCTAGTAATGATGTAAGGTTCATCATCGACCCCAGCGGACTCCGCAGGTCGTGCGCCAGCACCGAAAAAAGCTTATCCTTGTCTCGGTTAAGCAGAGCGAGATCCTGATTACTCCGGGCCAGGTGCTGTTCGGCTTTTTCCCTTTCTTTCATCTCTTCATGCAACTCGTCATTTGCCCGGCTTAATTCAGCTGTGCGCTGGGCAACCTTAGTTTCGAGCTGTACATTTACCAGGCTCATTTCGCGCGTAAGCTTAATATTTTCGGCTATCACCATATACTGGTGCAGAATAAAAAGCACGATAATCAGGCCAATCAATATTACAATGCCATTTGATAAATGAAACGACAGATTTAGTACAAAGATCAGTAGTAACCCGATAACAACAATCAGTAAAATCCCTGGCAGGTAAACAATCCATTTCCCGGCTTTGAAGGCGTTTACCGATTTAGTTTCATTTTCTTTATGACTGCGTAACTGCCTGTATCCCTGCAACGCAGCCACCAGCATCGACCCATAAAATCCATAATACCCGAAATCTATTACGAAATCGCGGGTAAAAGGCTCGTAAATAGAGGTAACCAGGTAATTCAGGTCGCTTAAAAAAAGAAATGAAACCCCTGCAAAAATTGTCCCCAATACACGTTGAGTGTTCTTTTCTGGATAGGTAAAGAAAACAATCATAATTATCCAAAGCAGGATGATATCCAGCACAGGGTAAACAAATACCATGAGCAGCGTTAACAGGTCATAATTAAGATCTGGCTTTCCGCGAAGCATGAGCAAGGTTGAAAACAAAACAACCGCCGACAACACCAGGATACTTATTTCGACAAATACAAGGTTCCGCCTGTGCGACGGAGGCTGGGCACCGGGCATCAAAATAACACCTGCCGTAACAAACAGCGTAGCCGAAATATAAAAAGCATCAGTTAAGGATATAAACGGATCGATCTTAATAATCACCAGGTAAAGATATATTGAATCGCCAATACTCCATGCACCCAGGGATAAGGCTAGAAAGAGCAAGGTCCTGCTGACCGCAAAATCTCTTTTCTTTGATTCCAGATACAATACTACGACTATAACAGTTGCAAACGTGGAAACAAGTGTTTCGAATGCTGCATTGAAAACATCCAGCACATGGTTCGACAGAGGGAGAAGATTTCCCAGTCCATTGAATGAAACCAGGACAATAAAAGAAATGATAACAGGTAAAGGCTTAATCCGATCCGGGAATGACAAAGACATAATTACTTCAGCAAATATAATTGTAGTTTTTCTATGGTACTTTTACAAGGTCTGGTTGAGTCCAATTCAAGCAATTCAGGCATATGCGCCGGAAAGAAGATATTGAAATTCATGAAATTGTGCCCAAAAATACAAAGAATCCTTTTACAACCAACTATGTGACACATTCATGAGGGCATATGATTTTATGATGTACTTTTACCCTTTTAAACTCCTTAAATAAGATCGCACCCATGGAAGATTTTTTTAAAGAAACAGCCATGCTAACAGGCAATATGTATAACCTGTCGCCCTTGCAGGCACACAAGATCTGCCTGAGGGGCGCCATACTGGTTGATGTAAGGGAAGAACATCTGAACCGGCATAAAATTTTTGATGTTGCCAACCTGATCTTCTGCCCGCTGAATAAACTCCGCGATTTGTTACCGACCTTACCTGCCAATAAGCCGCTTATAGTTGCCGATGCCAGCGGAATCCATAGCCCCGAAGCAGTGAAAATAATGATGGATAATGGTCTTGCAGGCAAATGTGCCAACCTCTCTGGCGGCCTGGTAAGCTGGGAACATTCGGGCTTGCCCGTAAAAATTAATTACAACGAAAGAATTCCGGGAAATCTGGTTAGCACGCCATTACCTGAGACTAAAGATTAAAAGTGGCTGTATAACTTATAATTCAGGCTTTTACCGAAAAAACTGCTTTAACTCAAGCCGGCATCAAAGAACTTTATTATGGGGTTTACGCTCCCAGTTGCGATCAGCCTCTTCGATGATCTGATCAGACGACTCTTTACCCAGGTAAGCATCAATGGCCAGGTGGGCCAGGTAAATAACCGGGGTAAGCAATATTGCCAGCGAAATTTTATAAATGTATTGAATAAGTCCAACCCTGAAAACCTGCTCGAGGCTCCAGTTCCCCAGAAAATAGAAGGCAATAAACAGGATTACAAAACTATCGATCACCTGCGATATCACTGTTGATCCGGTCGACCGAAGCCACAGGAACCTGTGACCGGTCAATTTCTTGAAATAATGAAACACGTATGCATCAATGAGCTGGCTCACCAGGAAAGCAGTGAGCGATCCCACGATAATACCCAACCCGGCCCTGAAAATGGTTGAATACGCGTAATTAATATCCAGCGGCCTTCCCAGGTTGTCTATACCATTCAGCTTGAGCCAGAAATCAGCTGGAGGCATACCCGTCCAGATTAATATTATGATAAACGAATAACCCACCATGCCGGCAGTGATAAAGCTGATACGACGCACACCTGTTTTACCAAAATACTCGTTAATGATATCAGAAAAAACAAACACCACTGGCCATATCAGCACGCCAACACTCATATTGAGGTCGGTAACCACGCCAAAAATATTGAGTTGGAGTGGGGGGATCCCAAGTATTTTTTCGAGCGAAAATATTTTAACGCCACCAAGTTCAGCTATCAGTGCGTTGGTAATAAAAAAACTTGCCAGCAGCAAATAGAGGAAGGTTTTCTTTTTCAGGGGGACTATTTCGCTCATAACCGGTAATAATTTATTAATGTGATACTTATGCCAAATGCGTGAATTTTATCGGGCTTACCCGTTTTGTTACTTCCTGGCTAATTTCCAATAGCTGAGGTTGTGTAATTTGATATATGTACTACAAGTTGGGCGAAAGAACGACGACGGAAGACCGGAGACCGAAGACCGAAGTCGGAAGACCGAAGTCGGATGTCG
>DGQJ01000382.1 GCA_002389705.1 Bacteroidales bacterium UBA4417 | reverse complement strand
CCTACCCAAAAAAGATATTCGGGTTTCTCACCCCGGGCAAATAAGTCGGCCATTACCGGGACTACTATTTTTTTTGTTTCCATGCGTTTTTAAATTCTTATGCTTTTCTTCAATTCATCAGGAGCTATACAAAAGAAAGGTTAAACTGCTGTAATTCATTAATTTTATAGAACTAACCCTGAATTTTATTACCAGGCCGGTTGTATTCCAATCATTTGGGAAATGACCGATCAGGTAATTTTCAATTCCAGGTTTTCAGCCCATAACAAACGATCTTCAGCTGAGTATTGCCATGGTGCACCATTGTTTTCTATATTGCTGAACATAGTTTTCAATCCGCCGGGCGCACTGCTTTCCTCCATTACCAGGTAGCGCCGCATATCTACGATAAGTGTCGGATGATTAATATTTACAGGGCATTCCTGAGCACAGGCATTGCATGTTGTGCATGCCCAGAGTTCCTCCACAGAAATATAGTCCCTGAGGAGGGACTTATTATCAGTGAATTCTCTGCCCATTTTTACAAGCCCCGGGCCTTTTTCTTTCATGCGTGCNNNNGCATCAGTAGCCGGGGCTTCGAAGCTCGCTCCGGGATCGAGCATCAGCTTAACTTCACGGGTTATATCGTCCATATTGGTCAGTTTTCCGAGTGGCTCAAGGCGGGTCAGAAAGGTATTAGGCACCGACAGGAAAACATGAAAATGTTTAGAATACGGAAGGATATTGGCAAAAATAAAGATAAGCAGGATGTGCGTCCACCAGGTAAATTCATAAAACAGATGCAGTGATTGTACTGAGAATCCGCTCAATATTGGCCTGAGTAAACCCGCAACAGGATAAACGCCGACGATGGGTTCGCCCGAAACCATTAGTAACTGCACATAGCCTGTATTCATACCCATCAGCGACAACATCAGCAACAATATCATGCTCAGGGCAATATTGGCATCCTGGTGCGATTTTTTCTTCATCTCAATGCCTTCGAAACGGCTGATATGCAAAAACACTCTCCGGATTATGAAAATAATAATTGAAACGGTGACGAGCAGTGCAAAAATATCGCCCGAGGCCATTATCATACTATGTAACCACCCCAGATTGCTGAATGATTTTTCGCTTCCTGAAAGCCCGTCGACAACCATTTCGAAACTTCCAAATGTAATCACACAAAATCCCCAGAAAACAATAGCATGAAAAAAACCGATCACAGGACGCCTGAAAATTTTTGTCTGTCCAATAGCAACTTCGAGTGTAATCATGATCCGCTTGCGGAAATTGCGGATGGGAAAATTTGCTTTGGTGAACCTGAAAAAACGGATCAACCGGGTGATTGTAAATGCAAAAGCGCCCAATGTGAGCAAAATGGTGAACGTAAAAATGATTTGCTTAATCATGTCAGCATTTTTTATGAAAACCAGATTTTATAAGAGGGGCCTTTACAGCGAAATGATACAAAATGTGGTATTGATGATGCAACTACCTTAATTTTAATTCTTTAACTGCATCTACCAGTTTGGGGAGAACTTTCATTGCATCTCCAACTATACCATACTGTGCGGCTTCAAAAATCGGGGCATCTTTATCCGAATTTACAGCAACAATTATTTTGGAGGAACTTATTCCGGCCAGGTGTTGCGTAGCCCCGGAAATACCAATGGCAAAATACAGGTTGGGAGCAATAATTTTCCCGGTTTGCCCGGTATGTTCTTCGTGCGGGCGCCATCCTTCGTCGGAAACAGGTCGTGAGCAAGCTGTCGCAGCTCCAAGCAAATCAGCTAACTCAACCAATGGTCCCCAGTTGTCGGCCGATTTCATGCCCCTTCCACCGGAAACCACGATATCCGCATCCGAAAGCAGTACTTTACCTGTAAGTTTCTGAACCTCTTTCACCTTTGTATTCAGCAGGTTATCGCTGGGCTGAATATTTAAATGTTCGACTACATAAGGCTTTGGATTATGAATCAATTCAAAGGAGTTCTGTGCTAATGTCAGGATTTTCAGATCGGTCTTTATCTGCACATTGGCATATGCTTTGCCCGAGTAAACTTTTTTATAAACCACAAATGGACTTACACTAACCGGAAGTTTGCTTACACCCGAAACAAGACCGGCCTTTAATTGCACCGAAAGCCTGGGCGCCAATGCTTTACCCGAATTGTTGTTTGATAACACCAAAACTGTAGCGTTGTATTTCCGGGCAACATCTGCTACCAGGTTCGAAAATGCCTGTTCGTCGAGTGTATCAAGTTTTTCATTTTTAAGATGTAATACTTTATCAGCACCATGCACTGACAGTTTCTCGAGTTCCTGTTCTTCCACATTTCCTATGGTGAGTGCCAGTGATTGACTGCCAAGCATTTCAGCTATTTTCGAAGCATACGAAACCAGTTCGAAGGAGAGTTTTTTAAACTTTCCATCCCAGTTTTCGAGGTATATTAATACGGCCATAATTTACATTCAGATTTGAGGTGAATTAATTTAAATGACTTTATCCTGATTATGAAGCAATGAGATGAGGTCAGCTGCATTTTCAGCTTCCACAAACTTGCATGCAGCCCTGGGAACGGGCATTTCGTAACTAATCACTTCGGTAAGGCTGTCGAGTGGCCGAGGTTCAACTACTTTGATGGGTTTGGTGCGAGCCATCATTATTCCACGCATGGCAGCAATACGGGGTTCATTGGCAATTCCTTTCTGAACAATGGCTACAAATGGGTAAGGTACCGATACAACCTCCTTACTGCCACCCAGCTCGCGGGTTATCACAACACCACCGGCATCTAATTTAACGTTCGAAACACAGCTAACAGAGGCACAACCTAAAAATTCGGCGAGCATCCCTCCTACTGTTGAGCCGTTATGATCGCTTGATTCGATTCCGCAAAATATCATATCAAAGTTTTCGTTGCGAATAGCTTCGGCCAACTGTGCTGCTACAACATAAGCATCTGGTGCATCAGCATTTATCCTGATTGCGTCGTCGGCACCAATGGCAAGCGCTTTCCGAATGGTAGGCTCAGAACCTGCAAGGCCAACGTGGGCTACTGTAACAGTTTGTACTCCACTGCCCAGATCATCTTTTAGTTCAAGTGCGCGCGTTAAAGCCAGTTCGTCCCACGGATTAATAACCCATTGTATCCCATTGTTGTCGAGTTTTTTGAAATCATCAACAAACTTAACCTTGGTGGTTGTGTCAGGCACATTGCTCATGCAAACGAGTATTTTCATGTTCAGGATTTTTGTATTTTACTAGAAATTACTGGCTAAAAATCAGTTCTGATGTGTATAAGCCAACATTAATCTGTCGGTACAGCGGTATTCTTCAGGCGAATTCTTATTTCACAAATTTAATATTATTTGCATATTTAACGCATAAATTGAATTATGTGAATATTTATTATTTTTTTTCCTGAAAGGCCACTCTTTATGAACAGAATATAAGCATAAAGGTTGATTAAATTTTTGGAATTTTTGATTTTGTAAAACAAATTCGACCTAAAATATTATCAATTAATTTATTAGAATTTGAGAATTATATCTGATGAACAGATCAATCACCTAAACTTTTTAACAATTAAAAAGCCGGGAAACCAAATTCCCGGCTATGTGTGCTTTCCTTTATGAATATGATGTACCTGGCCTGTGATTACGGCCTTATTATTTGCCTGCAGTTGAATCGTCGGCATCCGTATTGCAGAAATCAGGATGATCGTGGCAATCGCGGCAATCGAGGCTTTTATTGTACATTTCCATGGCCCTGGCGCTCATACCCATGCTCGAAAATCCTCCGTCGTTAAATAAATTTTGCATGGTAACCTTGCGGGTCAGGTCGCTGAAAAGAGTCAGGCAATAATCGGCGCATTCGTCGGCAGTAGCATTTCCAAGTGGCGACATACGCTCTGTGAAATCCATGAGTCCACCAATTCCCTTTACACCACTACCGGCAGTAGTAAGTGTCGGCGATTGCGAAACTGTATTTATCCGGATATGTTTCTCCCTGCCATAAATATAACCGAAACTACGGGCAATACTCTCGAGCGCTGCTTTGGCATCGGCCATATCGTTATATTCGAAAAGTGTACGCTGAGCAGCAACATACGATAATGCAACTATCGATCCCCATTCGTTTAATGCATCAAACTTTTTGGCGGTCTGTATTACCTTGTGAAACGAAATTGCGGAGATATCCATGGTTTTGAGGTAGTTTTCGTAACTTAGCGAATCATAGGGAATCTTCTTTCGAACATTAGGCGACATACCGATTGAATGCAGGATAAAATCAATTTTACCTCCAAAGTGTTCCAGCGTTTTGGCAAAAACATTCTCCAGGTCTGGAATGCTTGTGGCATCGGCGGGTACAATGATGGCACCGGTTGCTTTGGCAAGATGATGAGTATCGCCAAGGCGAAGTGCCATGGGGGTATTGGTAAGGACAAACTGAGCGCCTTCTTCATGCGCTTTTTCAGCAACTTTCCATGCAATTGACAAGTCGTTCAATGCACCGAAAATGATGCCTTTTTTGCCTTTAAGTAAATTGTAAGCCATTGTATTGGTTTTAATTAATAATTGTATTGAAACAAATTGTTAAGCTGGTGCAGATTCCTGGTATTACAAGAAAAAGCTGACAATACAGCTTTTAAAAAATTGCTAACCAGCTTTTTTATAAAATGTTATCAGTTCTTGTAATTCAACAATTCACGGGCTGTTACTTTGGCCGATTCAGTAATTGTTTCATCACTAAGCATACGGGCAATTTCGTCAATGCGATCGTCGTCGGAAAGAATTTTAAGGCTGGAAACGGTGGCTGTTTCTCCATCGTGTTTGTACGCAAGTAAATGACTATCAGCTTTTCCGGCAATCTGAGGCAGGTGTGTAATAGCTATTACCTGCATATTGGCCGACATGTTTCGCATGATGGTTCCAACTTTGCCTGCAATATCACCCGACACCCCCGAATCAATTTCGTCGAACAGAATGGTAGGCAGCAAACTGCGATTATGTACCAATGATTTTAAAGCAAGCATAAGCCTTGATAATTCGCCGCCTGAGGCTACTTTTTGAATTTCACGCAGTTCGCCTCCTTTATTGGCAAAAAAAAGAAAATTAATTTTATCAGTTCCTGTTGAAGAAAAATAAGGCAATGTGTCGATTTGGATTTTAAATTTCGCAGAAGGCATTCCCAGATTTTCAAGTACTTTATGCATTTCGGCCTCAATTTCATGAATAACCGAAATCCGTTGCTTTGAGAGAACAGCAGAAACCGCTAAAAGTTCATTTTCCTGCTTTAACAAAGCTGACTTCAATTCCCCGATACGGTTTTCCAATGAGCCAATGGAATACAGTTTTTCTGAAAGGGTATTCATGATATCGATAAGTTCTGCTACCGAATTTACCCTGTGTTTTTGCTGTAAATGGTAAATAAGGTCGAGCCTGAGCGATAATTTTTCAATTCTTTCGGCATCGTAATGAACCTGTTCAGAAAAGTTCCTCAGCTCGTTAACCAGGTCCTTAATTTCAATCAGGCTTCCGCTGATGCGTTCGGCAATTGGTAAAAGGTGGCTGCTGAAACGGGTTGCCTGGTCGAGGAGTTGTTTGGTTTCCGAAAGCCGGTCAGTTACATTTATTTCATCATCGGCCAATATCCCGATTGCCGAAAATGTTCGGGTTTTGATTTCTTCGGCATGGGTGAGTATTTCAAGTTCTTCTTCGGCTTCCTGTTGTTCATTCAGGTTCAGGTTTGCTTTTTCAAGTTCATCGAACTGGAAGCTCAGAAATTCTTTTTCGTTAGCGCTTTGCTGTTCCTTTATTATACATTCCTTAAGTTCAGCCTTTACCTGGTTATACCGGGTATACAAACTGCGGTAATCAGCCAGGGTTTTACCATGGCCGGCAAAGGAATCGACCATACCAAGCTGAAATGCAGCATTGTTGAGTTCAAGGGTTTGATGCTGCGAATGTATATCAACCAGCCGGTCCCCTATTTCTTTCAAAACATTCAGTGTTACCGGTGTATCGTTGATAAACGCCCTCGATTTACCTTGTGGATTAATTTCGCGCCTGAATACCGATGTTGATTCGAAATCTAGGTCATGTGTTTCAAAAATATCATTCAGTTGGTAATCACCGATAGCAAAAGTGCCTTCGACGATACATTTCTGATTCTTATTTCGCAATACCGAAGTATCAGCCCTTTGGCCAAGAATGAGCCCCAAGGCACCTACCAGAATTGATTTTCCGGCACCGGTTTCGCCTGTAATACAGGTAAATCCTTTGTGCAAGCTTATTTCGAGTTGCGGGATAAGAATGAAATTTTCGACTGACAGATGCAGTAGCATGCCTGAATTTTTAACTTAGGTGAAGCAAATATAATAAAAATGCAGAGAAAAAACTTACCTGGGTGATTGCATGATCTGCTGATACTTTGATCCGTTAGCAGGATCAATTTCCTTCATGATATTCACAGTCTTGGTTTTATCCATGGGTGCGGCCTGCGAATAAATATTGATTATTTCTTCGTTTTTGGCATCAATAAACACCTGGGTAATATACAGCCCGGTTTTTTCGCGGTTCACTTTCTGAACATCCTCCAGGCAATCATTTATTCCCGATCGGCCCAAGTCCATATTTTCCGACATCAGGTCGAGCCCAAGCCTGTGGTACGAATATAAACCTTCGCGGTAAGCACTATACGTATTATTCATCAGGTTCTCAACAAGCCAGAACCGGTTTTTCTGGCTTTCAAAACTTTTCCAGCCTCGCTCGGGTGAATTTTGGGCGGCATTCACCACTCCTCTTGCTTTTTCATAATAAGGTGTTCCGCCAAATTTTGTAAATGAGTCGGCATCAAGACCCAACATGATATACAGATAATAAGCCACCATCGAGGTCAGGTTCGAAGTATAAACATCATCGTTATATTCCAGCGGCTCAAGTTCAACATATTTGAAATCGAAATCCTTATCAACCAGGTTTAACAGGTTGGTATTGTACGATGTTTTATAAACAGGCCGCTGAAGTACTACATTTATTCTGCCTTTGAACTGGTCGCTCGATACGCGTTCGGTAATGGTAATAAGCATTGAACATTCAATCCGTTCTTCGGGCCTGTAAACGTAATTGGTCCATTTGCGGTTGTTTATAAATTCGTAAACAGCTGTTTGCAGTGTTTGAAAAACTTTTTTCTCCGATCCTTCTACCTGCGCCGCATTAACCGAAACCTGGCACATAAATTCCTGAGCCGAAACCAGGGCAGGCAGGCAGGTAAAAAGTAAAACAGTCAGTTTACGGAACATGTATGGGCTTATGTGATTGAACTAAACTAATCTGTTCTGAACAGCATCCAGAATATCGGCAGCTACTTCAGGTTTTGATTTTAAGCTAAATTCGGTAATCGAATGATCCTTGTCGATAATTCTGATTTTATTGGTAGCAACTCCGAAACCGGATCCTTCATCTTTCAGTGAATTAAGAACGATGAAATCAAGGTTTTTCGTATGCAGCTTATGCATTGCATTTTCAACTTCATTGTTGGTCTCCAGGGCAAAACCAACCAGGAATTGTCCTTTTGTTTTGCATTTGCCCAGTTCAGCAAGAATATCAAGGGTTTTCACCAGTGCGAGCCGGAAATCATCTCCTGTTTTTTTAATCTTTTCTTTTTCGGGTTGTTCAGGAGTAAAATCAGCAACGGCTGCAGCCATAATGGCGATATGAGCCGATGAAAAATTATCGGTACAAGCCTTATACATTTCGGCGGCAGTTATAACGTGAACTACCTGAATAGAAGGGTGTTGAGGGTATTCTGCAACAGGTCCCAACACGAGCGTTACTTTTGCTCCGCGCCTGGCAGCTTCGAGTGCCAGGGCATTTCCCATCTGGCCGGAAGAGTGGTTGCTGATATATCTCACCGGATCAATTGGCTCAACAGTCGGTCCACTCGAAATCAGTACGTTTTTACCGGATAGTGAAAGCTGTTTTCCAAAAAAAGCGGCCAGTATTTCAACAATTTTCTGTGGTTCTTCCAGGCGCCCCATGCCTGTTAATCCACTTGCAAGTTCACCAGAATGCGGGGCAATGAGGATGTTGCCATGAGCCTTCAGTGTATTTATATTTTGCTGAGTGGTATGGTGGTGATACATATCAACATCCATTGATGGCGCATAGAATACAGGGCAACGCGCAGCCAGGTAAGTAGCCAGCAACAAACTATCGGTAATACCATTGGCCATTTTAGCCATTGTATTTGCCGTTAAGGGTGCAATAACAAAAGCATCGGCCCAGCTTCCCAACTCGATATGGCTATGCCATGTACCGTCGGCAGGGCTGAAGGGCTCAATAGCAACAGGGTTCTGCGAAAGTGCTGAAAGCGTAAGCGGGGTAACAAAATTACAGGCCTCGGCTGTCATAACAACCTTAACCGAAGCCCCCTCCTTTATAAGAAGACGGATCAGAAATGGAATTTTATATGCAGCAATTCCACCGGTAATTCCAACCAGTATTTTTTTACCTTGTAACATCCGTCAATAGCAGCAAATACTACCAGTTATTTTCTTTTTCCTTAAGCGGGTTGCGCGAGAAAATCTGATCTTTCAGAAATTCGTTGGTTGCGATTAAGGTTGGCTTTGGAAGATTCTCGTAATATTTAGCCAGTTCTATCTGTTCGCGGTTTTCGAATACTTCTTCCAGGTTATCGCTGGGAGTAGCAAACTCTTCAATTTTAGAGTTCAGTTCTTCTTTGATTTCCTGCGAAATCTGGTTTGCTCGTTTTGCAATAATGGCTACAGTTTCGTATATGTTTTCTGTAGGATCATTAAGCTCCGACATGTTTCGGGTTATCGTGGTAGACTCAATTTTTAACTTTTTGATATCCATATGGTTATTTGTATGTTTCGTAAATTAATTTCCTAATTCTTCTGAAATATTCTTTTTAATACTGAGGGCTTTTTCGCTGTATTCACCTACCGGGAATCCGGCAGCCAGTTCGTCATACGCATCGGAAGCTGCCTGCATGCGCTCCTGTCTTTTTTCGGAGATACTGTTTACCGCATATTGATATTTGGCGTCAAGTATAGAGTACAGAATCAGTTCTTTCGATTTGGTATCGGGATAGTCCTTCAGCACATTGTTAAGCGATACAATCGATGCCTTATAATCCGCCATTTTATAATAAAGCATCGCAATGTCAATATCCTTCTTTTCAAGTTTCGAACGAAGTTCATCAATCAGTTTATTGCATTCTGGAATCCGGCTGCTTTTGGGGTACTGGCTGATAAACAACTGCAATGAGGATATCGCTTCGTTTGTCGAAGTTTGATCAAGCGATGAACGTGGCGATTCCAGGTAATTGCAATAGGCACTCATATAGAGCGCTTCTTCGGCGTACTGGCTGGTCGAGAAATTGGTTGAAAATGATTTGAAGTAATAACCGCCAAGTATATAATCTTTTTGTTTGTAATAACAGTTGGCGGTATAAAATGCTATTTTTTCAGCCTTATCAGTTCCTTTATAAAATGATTGAATTTGCTCGAACAGTTGCTGGGCGGGCGAATATTTCCCTTTTTCATAATACTCAACAGCTTTTGTGTACTTGAGTTCATTATCCGAGCTTTTCAAAAGTTTTTGAAATGAGCTGCATGATATCATCGTAACTGATAACATCAAAACTAGAAAGATAACCGGTTTTCTGATCATGCCGCAAAAGTAAACATTTTAACCGAAATTATGAAACATTTATACATATAGTACATCCCTGCTATTTAGTTAAAAGTTATTAAAAGCCATGTTGCAGGGCTGTTTTATAGGTTTCGAGGCATCGCGTACGGGCTGTTTCGTGATCAACCACCGGTTTCAGGTACGATGCTGTGCCCAGTTCGGGCACCCAATTTCTGGTATACATGCCCTGCTCATCAAATTTTGAAGCCTGTGAGGCAGGATTAAATATCCTGAAATAGGGAACTGCATCGCATCCTGTTCCGGCCACCCACTGCCAGTTGCCATTGTTTGCCGACAAATCAAAATCAAGAAGTTTTGCTGCAAAATATGCCTCGCCCCATTGCCAGGTCACCAGCAAATGCTTTACAAGGAAACTGGCAGTAACCATCCGCACCCGGTTATGCATAAAACCGGTAGCATTTAATTCGCGCATTCCGGCATCCACCAGCGGAAACCCGGTCATTCCCTTGCACCAGCATTCGAAAAGTTTTTCATCATTTTGCCAGCGTATAAACCTGTACTTTGGTTTGAATGGCTCATGAACTACATACGGGAAATGCCAGAGTATCTGCATGAAAAATTCGCGCCAGATCAGTTCATTCAGCCAGGCTTCATTCAGGTTACGGGCTTCTGAAACCATTTCCCTGATACTTATAGTTCCAAACCGAAGATGCACTCCTGCCCTGCTTGTTGAATCAAGCGCCGGGTAATTGCGTGTTTTATCGTAGGATTTAAGCTGTGTTTTATTAAGTTGAAAAGGTTCAAAAATGTTTTTAGTTTCATTAAACCCAATATCATCCAGGTGAAATGAATTGTCATTTTCTACTGGAAGCAGGTTGTACAGGAAATTCACTGATTCCATTCGATTCAGGGATTCAGCGGAGTTATTGAGTTTTTCGAGCCAACGATGGCTATATGGTGTAAAAACAGTGTAGGGATCGCCGCCGGGCTTGACAACATCGCTTTTCTCAAAGATAACCTGGTCCTTGAAAGTGCGAAAAGATATCCCTTTTTCTGAAAGTAACGCTTGCACCTTCTGGTCGCGTTCAATAGCATAAGGTTCGTAATCGTGGTTGGCAAAAACCATCTGAATGTTATATGAATCAGATATTTGCCTGAAAACATCAACAGGCGCACCACTATAAATTCGTATACCCGTATTTTGAGCAGCCAATTGGTTGTTAATATTCTGTAGTGATTGGGAAATAAAGCTTACTCGTTTATCATCGCAGGGAAGGCTTCTCAGGATTTCGGTATCGAAAATAAAAACTGGCAGAACCTTTAAGCCTGATGTAAGGGCATGAAACAATGCCGTATTGTCGTGAATACGAAGATCGCGCCTGAACCAGAATACTACTATAGGGTCATTTTGTTTCATAAAGGCAAAGATATAATTTTCAGCTTTTTTAAAGGCTTTTGCTAAATAGTTGTCAAGAAACAATCTTCCTTCTTATAAAGTTTAGTAGTTTTGCAGCACGAAAATAAATATATTAACTTAAAACACTGAAATTGTGGATCTTTTTGAAAAACGTGTTCGTAATTTAGGCCCATTAGGCATGTATGCAAAACAAGCTGATGGATATTTCATGTTTCCCAAACTTGAAGGTGAAATTGGGAATAAGATGATTTTCAGGGGTAAAGAACGCCTTGTATGGAGTCTGAATAACTACCTTGGTCTGGCAAATCATCCCGAAGTTCGTAAAGCTGATGCTGAAGCAGCTGCGCGCTTTGGTATGGCTGCTCCCATGGGAGCCCGTATGATGAGTGGACAAACTTTGTATCACGAACAGCTTGAGCGCGAGCTTGCCGCATTTGTGAATAAACCCGCTGCTTACCTGTTCAATTTTGGATACCAGGGAATGATTTCGGTTATCGATTCAATGGTCGACCGTAACGATGTAATTGTTTACGACAGCGAAGCCCATGCCTGCATTATTGATGGAATGCGTCTTCATATAGGTAAACGATTTGTATACCCGCACAATAACATGGAAAACCTTCGCAAAGGGTTGGAAAGGGCAACAAAACTCACTGAACAAACCGGCGGTGGAATCCTGGTAATTACCGAAGGCGTTTATGGGATGTCAGGCGATCTCGGAAAAATCAAAGAGATTGTTGAGCTTAAAAAAGAATTCAATTTCAGGCTGTTAATTGACGATGCACATGGTTTTGGTACTATGGGTCCGACCGGTGCTGGTACCGACGAGCATTTTGGCGTTCAGGACGGAGTTGATATGTATTTTGGGACTTTTGCAAAATCAATGGCAGGTATCGGTGGATTTATTGCTTCTACTGAGCCTATTATTGACTACCTGAAACACAATATGCGTTCGCAGATTTTTGCCAAATCACTGCCTATGCCTATGGTTATGGGAGCATTAAAGCGTCTCGACCTGATACGTACACAACCAGAAATGCGAACAAAACTCTGGACAATTGTTGAGGCTTTACAGAAAGGACTTCGCGAAGCAGGGTTTAATATCGGGAATACCGAATCGCCTGTAACCCCGGTACTGCTCAACGGAACAATTCCTGAAGCAACAAATATTACCGTTGAAATGCGCGAAAAATACAACATCTTCTGTTCTATTGTTACATACCCTGTTGTTCCCAAAGGTATTATTATGCTCAGGCTTATACCTACCGCGGTGCATACCCTCGAAGATGTTAAATACACCATTGAAGCATTCAAAGAAATAAATGCTAAACTCGAAAATGGAGATTACAAAAATGTAGCTTTTGCTGACATTTCAAATTTGTAACCACAATTTTAATCCGCCGAAATGCCTGGTTGTTCTACACCGGGCATTTTTTTTATATTTGACGAAAGTTATAATACGATTGAAATTTTAAAAGAGATGGATATAGCGAAGCGCGACTCATTATGCATTGTTGTGAATTCTACGGCATTTTACCTGCTTGCCTACCTCACTGTATTCCTGCTTTTCCAGTTTGCAACTATCATTGCATCAAATGCATTTGATATTCCAAACACCCTGTATTATAACAGAATAGGGTTCAATGTAAAACCCGAGGCCTGGACTTTTGATTCGGTAAAGGTAATTTACAGCGCGGGAAATATTTTGTTGTTCCTGCTCTCGGTATCATTTTTGGTGATAATTATTAAAGCGCTGGAGTACAACGGTTTACTGCGAATGTTTTTTATATGGGCATTTGTGCATTCCATATCTATGCTTTTTGGATCATTTGTGATTGGGGCATTTAATTTTGAAGGGTTCGGTATTGTGATGAGCTATTTGTACCTGGCCGATACCGCAAAAATGCTGATACTTTTTATTGGACTGATCATACTGCTGGGTATTGGTATGAGTATGGTAAAAGTTTTCCTGTTTTCGGCCAACAGTTATTTTAATTTTCTTTCACCCAAAATGAGATCGGCTTTTCGCAGGGATCAGTTCATGCTTCCTTTTCTCATTTCAACGGTGATTTTGCTATTTATTAAATACCCAATTTCGCTTTATGATACGCTGATTTTGTTCATGCCGGTATTTATGCTTTTGCCTTTGTATTGGGGAATAAACCGTTACCCCGTTTTTTATTTCGAGGAAACGCCCAAATCAATAAATATCAGTTACAGGCTCGTTTTAATTACCCTGGGTGCCATTATAGTGTACAGGGCTGTGCTGGGAATCGGAATAAATATCGGATAAAGAAGAACAATTTCAGGCAACCGGCATGGTTGGATCAATATCTGTTGCCCATTGGTAGATGCCGCCATCGAGAACGTAGATATTTCGGAACTTCAGTTTTTCGGTAAGATATAAATATGGTGCCTGGCTTTTAACGCCGTAGAGGCAATAAATGATAACAGGTATGTCGCGGCTAATCAAATGATGAAGATCAGGCAAATCAATCTGAGGAATACTGATAGCCCCGGGAATATGACATTCTTCGAATTTTTCA
>DGQJ01000289.1:3833-4088 GCA_002389705.1 Bacteroidales bacterium UBA4417 | reverse complement strand
GCTCAATCTTTATCATTTGATTTACAATTTAGGTTTATGATGCTCATGCCATTTCAATGGTTCTTACTTATTTCAACACTTTTATTTGCCCCTGCTAATTACATGCTTTTCTTCTAAAACCAATGTTCAGGCTTCAGGAAAAAACGCAAACCATGCTCCGGGTATAAAGAAGGCCAAAATCATGCCAGCTACATAAACACTTGTTTTACTGAAATATATCTATACAAGACTATCACTATATGTAAAATATTTATA
>DGQJ01000289.1:3606-3746 GCA_002389705.1 Bacteroidales bacterium UBA4417 | reverse complement strand
ATCCTGGAATCGGGCAACATTGACCTGATCCTGCTGGATATGAATTTTTCGGCCGGCGTAAATTCAGGTAACGAAGGCTTGTATTGGTTGAAAAGGATAAAAGAAATTAACGCCGACATCCCGGTTATCCTGATCACGGC
>DGQJ01000289.1:2619-3586 GCA_002389705.1 Bacteroidales bacterium UBA4417 | reverse complement strand
CCCATCTGAAACAAAAAGAAAAATTCCTGAAGAAAGAAATAAACCGGGAAGTGATACCAATTATAGGCTCGTCAGCTCCCATGCAACACATGATGAACCTGGTTGCCAAAATAGCACCAACCGAAACCAACGTACTGATTACAGGCGAAAATGGCACAGGCAAGGAATTGGTTGCTCGCGGAATACATCGTTTGTCGGGTCGCAGCCACGAAATAATGGTTACCGTTGATATGGGCGCCGTGAGCGAAACAATTTTTGAAAGCGAGCTTTTCGGACATGTTAAAGGCGCTTTTACTGATGCCCGCGAAGATCGTGTCGGTAAAATGGAAGCCGCAAACCACGGCACCTTGTTCCTGGATGAAATTGGTAACCTCACCCTCCCCTTGCAATCGAAAATGCTTACCGCATTACAAAACCGGGAAATTACCAGGCTGGGCTCGAACAAGCCCATTTCCATCGATATACGGCTGATCAGCGCCACCAACCGCGATCTCACCAAAATGATTGCCGACGGGCTGTTCAGGGAAGACCTGCTTTACAGGCTCAATACCATCCACATCGAAGTACCTCCTTTGCGCGAACGTGGGAAAGACATTATCGACCTGGCTGAATTCTTCATCAGGAAATTTGCAGCCAGGTATAGCAAATCAAACCTGCGACTCAGCCAGGCTGCTGCCGATAAACTTCTTGCGTATCCATGGCCCGGCAATATCAGGGAATTGCAGCATACCATCGAAAAAGCAGTAATTTTAAGTGACAGCCCTGTGCTGAAGCCGGAAGTTTTTTTATTCAAACCACTTACCACAAGCAAAATAAAAGCTGATGTCACCCTCGAAGAAATGGAAAAACAACTGATAGCAGGCGTGTTGCAAAAGGCGGAGGGAAACCTGTCGCTGGCAGCCCAAAAGCTGGGAGTAACACGGCAAACGCTTTATAATAAGATTAAAAAGTATGGCTTGTGAGGATG
>DGQJ01000289.1:617-2607 GCA_002389705.1 Bacteroidales bacterium UBA4417 | reverse complement strand
TTATCCTTTAACCTTTAACCTTTATCCTTTAAACTTTAACCTTTAATCTTTGCCCCCCAAAAGACACCAAAACAATGATCCCAAAATAAGAAATGAACAAAACCTTATATCATTCAATCATTTACAGGGTTGCAGCCATGGTGCTTACTTCGCTGGCAATGGCATTTGCGGCTGTGTATTTCCATCAGTGGGCCATCGTGGCTGTGGGTTTCGTGCTGCTTGTCGGGCTGGCTATATCTACCATCCAGGCCCTCAATAGTACCAACCAGCAGATCAGTTATTTTTTCAGTGCCATACGCAACGAGGACTCTACATTGCATTTCCCGGTTATGACGAAGAACAAGGTGGTTAACGAATTGAACAGCAGCATGAACCGCCTGAACGAACTGATCAGTGAAGCAAAAATGCAGAACCGTTCGCAGGAGCAATACTACCAAACCATCCTCGAGCATGCTGCTACAGGGCTGCTTACTTACGATGAGCGCGGAAATATACTGCTGGCAAATTCAGCAGCCAGGCGCCTGCTGGGATGCGACCCGCTCACCCACCTGTTGCAACTCGAAAAGGTGCAGGAGGGCCTGTCGCACGCATTCGAAAACATTAAAACCAAAGGCCATAAGCTACTGAATATCACAAACGAAAGGGGAAGTATGCAACTTTCGGTGAGGGCAACTACAATGGTGACCCACGATCAGCACCTCACCCTGCTTTCCATACAGGATATCCGGAACGAACTTGATGAAAAGGAAACTGANNGGACGATGCACGCAGTCCGGCAGAGATCAGCGAGGCTGTAATAGGGAATACCATTAAGGGATTAAGCGTAATACAGGAACGGGGAAAAGGCCTGGTAAACTTTGTTGATTCGTACCGTAAACTCACGCACCTGCATAACCCTGTTTATAGAAATTTTAATCTTCAGCTCTTCCTCGAAAAAACCAAACTACTGCTTTGTTCGGAGTTAAATTTTAACCGTGTAACCTTTTCGATAAACCTGCAAAAGCCCGACATGATGCTGAATGCAGACGAAAACCTGATGTCGCAGGTAATTATTAACCTGGTGCGTAATTCCTGGGAAGCGCTCCGAAACCGTGAGGACGGGAATATCGCACTTAAGGCGTTTGTAAACGAAAACCAGCAAACTGTAATTTCAGTTGTTGATAATGGTCCGGGGATTCCGCCTGAGCTACTGGATAAAATATTTGTTCCGTTTTTTACCACCCGCGAAAACGGCAGTGGCATTGGACTGAGCCTTTCGCGACAAATTATGCGGCTGCATGGTGGTTCGCTTACCGTGCAATCTGTACCCGGCCACACAAGTTTTGTTATAGTTTTGTAGGGAATTTGTATCAAAAATTATAGCAGGCGCCAGTCACTTCCTGTTTTTTTACAAGCCACTTTAAACCAAAACTGCCCTTCAGGTAATCGGAAGGGCAGTTTCGTGTTTTCAGATTTCAAGCCAACCAATAATGAGAAAAGATTAATCCTTTCTCAAAATTATCTTACTCAGCTGTTGCTGGTCATTCCGGGTAATTTTCACCAGGTAAATACCGTTCACCTGCTTCGAAAGGTTTACCTGGAAAGTAGTTGCTGAACTTACTTCCTTGCGCAAAACCTCAGCACCCGTCATGTCGAACACTGAGAGTTCTGCTTTCTTTCCCGGGCTTCCGGCCAGCTCAACAGTAAATATACCTGTTGTTGGATTCGGGTACACTTTAAACGATGGCGTTTCGGTGAGCGAAGTACCCACAAAAACATCCTTTACCGTTATGGTTACCGAAACCGGGGCTGAGCTCACGATTCCATCACTTACCACCAGGAAGAAAGTATAACTGGTTTCAGCCGTAACGTCGGGCGCTATGAACGTAGGCCTGGCGGCAGTCAGCGAACTGAGTGTAATTCCGGCAGGTGCTGTCCAGCTGTAAGTAAGCTGGTCGTTTTCCGGATCCGACGAAAGCGTTCCATCGAGGGTAACCCAATCACGTTCATT
>DGQJ01000289.1:0-566 GCA_002389705.1 Bacteroidales bacterium UBA4417 | reverse complement strand
CCTTTAAGCACATAAACCTTTTCGGATGTTTTGCTTACCGTAAGGTTGTCAATTGTAACCGCCTGGCCGTTTCGCTCCAATTTCAGGTAGTTTTTCAGCGAAGCATCTGCCAAAAGCCTGTCGGAAAACTCAAGAACCACTGAATCGGGCTGTGCTTCAACTGCACTTACCGGGATACTTCTCCAGGTTGCCAACAGGGCTGTTTCATCAATAAATACAGGCAATTCGGTAACAATTTCGTTGGTGAGGCTATCCAGGCAATGGGCTTCCAACACCAGGTTCCCGGCAACTGTAAACTGTATGGGAACAGAAATGGAACCTGTATTTACATTTGTAACTTCCGCCAGCAATGTAAGATTTCCATGATCGTTCTGGTAAAGTAAAATGTTCGAATGTGGCTCGTTCACCGTCATGAGTGCCGATACTTTGCTTGAGGCAGTAAGGGCATCGCTTGCCGAAAATCCCATATCAGGAGTAATCCGCAAATCGGTAACTGCCTTCGGCGGTTTCCTGAATACAAGCCATTTGTATTCATTGATTCCTGTGGCGGCATTACCCGAGATATC
>DGQJ01000226.1:4994-6385 GCA_002389705.1 Bacteroidales bacterium UBA4417 | reverse complement strand
ATTGCGGATTGTTGATTGCAGATTGAATCATTCAATAAAAATTTCCGGTAACATGAAGAAAACACTGGCAATTACATTCTTGTTTTGCACCTTGTTTGTTGCTGGTTGTGAGAAGAACGAAAAATATGATTTATCAGGCACCATCACAGCCGAAGATATGGCTTTATGCGCTTGCTGCGACGGATATTTTATCAAAATAAATAAAGAACTGTATCGCTTTGAGAAAACTGAGCTACCTTTGGGATTCACGTTCAGTAACGAGCAACTTCCCATAAATGTTGAACTAAAATGGAAATTATAAACCAATGCTTGCGCAGGTTTCCGATGGATATCAATTTCTAAAATAAAACGTATTCAATGAAAATTATTAAGCACAAATTCCTTTCGGGTTATAATGTAATAATCACAGCACTGATGGCTCTGCTGGGCTTTGCAACATCATGCGAACCTATAGGTGGCGCCGAATACGGTGTTCCACATGCCAGGTTTATTGTTAAAGGTAAGATTGTGTCAGCAGAAGGAAACGCAGCAGTGCCAAACATCAAAGTAAGGATGCAGCAGGATACCAACTTCAGGTATTTTGATTCGGCATACAGCGAAAGCAATGGAAACTACCAGGTTGACATCGTGGATTTCCCGGAATCGCAAACCTATAAAATTGAATTTATTGATACTGACGGATCTGCTAATGGAGCATTTCAGACGCTGGATACAGTAGTTGAATTTAAAGAACCGAAGTTTACCGGCGGCAGCGGAAACTGGGATGAGGGAGAAACCCAGAAAATTTTTAACGTTGCATTGAAACCCAAAAAATGAGTGTTTCGTATCTCACGTTCAGGAAAAAACTGGCGATGGAGTTGCATTCCCGCTTTAAGCGGAATACCACCAAAATTCATTCGCTCAATTATATCTTTTGGGAAAGCACCTTGCGTTGCAACTTAGCCTGCCGGCACTGTGGCAGCGATTGTAAAAAAGATGCTGAAGCCGCTGATATGCCTGTGCAGGATTTCATCCGGGCAATTGACCAGGTAAAGCCTGTTGTTGATCCCAATAGCACCATGGTTGTATTCACCGGGGGCGAGCCTTTATTGAGGAATGACCTGGAAATTGCCGGGAAAGCGCTTTACGAAAGAGGATTTCCATGGGGGATAGTTACAAACGGGCTTTTGCTTAGCGAAAAACGTCTTGATTCGCTGAGGGATGCAGGCATCAGGGCTGTTACCGTAAGCCTCGACGGTCTTCAGAACGCACATAACTGGCTGAGAGGAAACCCGAAAAGCTTCGAAAAGGCGTTTTCTGCCATCAAAATGCTGAGTCAATTCCCTGAATTAAAATTTGACGTGGTAAGTTGTGTTCACCAGGTAAATTTTCCGGAACTGGAACAACTTCGG
>DGQJ01000226.1:0-4977 GCA_002389705.1 Bacteroidales bacterium UBA4417 | reverse complement strand
ACAGAAGGAAAAATAAAACTCGATTATGGCTGCGAAGGTTACCTTGGGAATTATGAAGGCCAGGTGCGCGATCAGTTTTTCTTTTGCCGGGCAGGTATAAATATTGCATCGGTGCTGGTTGATGGATCGATATCGGCATGCCCCAACCTGCGCGAAAATTTTATCCAGGGCAATATCTACAAGGATAGTTTTGCCGAGGTTTGGGAAAACAGGTATCAGGTTTACCGCGACCGGAACTGGACCCGCACGGGCCTTTGTGCGGATTGCGATTCGTACAAATATTGCGAAGGCAACGGGCTTCATCTGCGAAATGAAAAAACCGGCGAACTCCTGTTTTGTCATCTGAATAAAATAAAAGAAGGCGAGAGTAATTCCGGCTCTGCATCACCTCGTGAAATTTAGCCCAGGCTTCGCACTAACCTCCCTCGCAATTATAATACTTCCCGGAAATCAGCATTTAATAAATCTCAGCATGAAAGCTCTCTCCATTTTCCTTGTTTTATCAACTATACTGGGCATGGCTATATCCTGTACTAAAGAGCCTGCCTCTGTCAACTCCGGATGCGACTATTTCCCCCTGCAGGTCCAGAATAGCTGGGAATTTGAAAACAGTCCAAAAACAACGATTATAGCCACAAAGGTAATCGATCAGAAGACTTATTATGTATTTGCAGGTAGCACAGACACCTCGTATTACCGCAAGCAAAACAATAAGGTTTATATCCGAAGTGCTTATGAACCGGAGGCACTAATCTTTGATCTTAATGCCGCTGAACGCCAAAGCTGGCATCAAAATTCGTGGAAGGTTACCCTGACATCCAAGCACGACACCATTGTAATAAACCATGCCAAAATCCCGAACTGTTACTGCTTTTTCTTTGATATTCCCGGAGCGGTAGATGATGAATATGCAATATGGCTTGCTCCGGGTATAGGTTTTATAAGGAAAAGTTGTGGCTTCTGTCCCTACCCTATCGATAATCTCAGGAGTGCACTTATAAATCATGTAGGCATCACTTTCCCGTGATGTAAAATTTTACTGTCCAGGAAATAAGTGAAATAATTTCAGAGCGTGCCGCTTTCGATCATAAGCACTATACGCTCTATATCGGCATCTTCACCCAAGGGATCGTACCGGGCTTTCAGGTCGTAACCAAATAAACGTGCAAACGACTGGTAAAAAAACGCCCTGAAATTTCCCCTGAAATCTTTTACAATTTCATAGGAGCTGTTGCTGGTTTCGCGGTCAATTAATTTAAGAAGGATTTTCCCCTGGGTAAAAGTTAAATCACGCAACTCCTTTCCAAACTGGGCTTCTATTTCGTCTTCAGCCTGTTTCATCATCGTTTTTTTAACCTTTTCGCTTTTTACATCGGCTATCTTTTGGCTGTACTCATTAAATTTAATGCCGGCAAGCTTTGCATAAGGATAGGCTTTTTTTACATTCCGCACCAGGCGCTCCCATTGCCTGGATTCGGCCGGGTTGCGGTACGAACGTTCGCCCCAGATACGTACTTCGTCGTAGTACATAACAGGAATTGTATCGCCTTCAACCACAATGGTCGAACAACGAAAACCTTTGCTATCACGCGAATTGGTGATTTCCTGGGCTGAAGCCAGGCATGAGAGCATCATGAGTAAACTCACCAAAACAAACTTCATTTTATTGGTTTTCACGTAACTCATCAATAAATATGCCTAAAAAAAAATGCAGGTGTCCTTCTCAGAACTACCTGCACTATTGTTGCCAGGAAATCCTGATCGTATTCATTATGCCACTTTGAGCCGTGCCAGGTTGGTTTTACCAAGTTTTTCGGCAGCATAAGCCCTGTCGATAATCAGTTCGGTGTGTTTGCTTTGCGAAGGGATATCGAACATGGCATCGGTAAGTATAGCCTCGAGTATGGATCGCAAGCCACGTGCACCGGTACGGAATTCAATTGCCTTATCCACGATGTATTCGTACACATCATCCGTAAAACTGAGTTTTACATTATCCATTTCGAATAACCTGACAAATTGTTTGATTAAGGCATTCTGCGGCTCGGTAAGAATGCGTATGAGTATTTCGCGACTCAGCGGGTTCAGATAAGTAACAACCGGGAAACGGCCAACCAGTTCAGGGATGAGACCGAAACTCTTCAGGTCCTGGGGCGCAACATATTGCAACAAATTATGCCGGTCAATATCATCACGCTCGCGATCGTTGCTGTAACCTATAATATTGGTTTGCATGCGGGCTGCAATCTTTTTGTCGATACCATCGAAAGCGCCGCCCGAAATAAACAGTATGTTCCGGGTATTTACCAGGATCATTTTTTGTTCCGGATGTTTACGCCCGCCCTGCGGTGGAACATTTACATCGGCACCTTCGAGCAACTTTAGCAAAGCCTGCTGAACGCCTTCACCCGAAACATCCCTGGTGATAGATGGATTATCGCTTTTACGGGATATTTTGTCAATTTCATCGATAAACACGATGCCTTTTTCGGCAGCGGCAACATTGTAATCGGCAGCCTGCAGCAGGCGGCTCAATATACTTTCAACGTCTTCGCCCACATAACCTGCCTCGGTTAAAACGGTAGCATCGGCAATACAAAAAGGAACCTGCAACAGGCGGGCAATGGTCCTAGCCATAAGGGTTTTCCCGGTTCCGGTTTCACCCACTAGTATAATGTTCGATTTGTCAATTTCAACATCATCTTTCCCTTTGGCAGCAGGTTGGTTGATACGTTTAAAATGGTTGTAAACAGCCACTGCCAGGACACGTTTTGAATCGTCCTGTCCAATAATATATTTGTCGAGGTACGCTTTAATCTCCTGCGGCTTAGGGGTTTCAATTATTTTTGGATCATTATTTTTGGCATGCTTAATCTCCTCACTCATAATGTCCTTTGCCTGGTCAATACAATAATCGCAGATATGAGCTTCCAAACCTGCAATTAAAATATTGGTTTCGCGTTTCGGACGCCCGCAAAAGGAGCACCTTTCTTCTTTTTTAGCCATATTTACCTTGTTAAATTCTCAAAACCAGCCTTTTGAATAATGTTGGCTTTAAAACTTGCTTTATTTATTTATTAATAGCCTTGCTCTTGCAAAGTTATATAAAAAACCGGCAAAAGTGATAATTTAATCACTTTTGCCGGATCTGAATTAGGTTATCTCAACTACTTAATTGCTTTGATGTCGCGGATCAGCAGTTCATCTATCATACCGTATGCTTTGGCTTCTTCAGCAGTCATCCAGTAATCGCGATCCGAGTCTTTTTCAATTTTCTTGAAAGGCTGCCCGCTATGTGAAGAAATAATATCGTATAATTCTTTCTTCAGTTTCAGGATTTCACGGGTTGTAATTTCAATATCCGAGGCTTGTCCTTCGGCACCACCCATAGGTTGGTGAATCAGGATACGCGAATGTTTAAGCGCGGTACGTTTCCCTTTCTGCCCGGCGCAAAGCAAAACAGCACCCATCGAAGCAGCCATACCTGTACAGATGGTAGCCACATCAGGTGTAATGTATTGCATGGTATCGTATATACCAAGCCCTGCATATACTGAACCACCAGGCGTGTTGAGGTAGATCTGTATATCCCGCTTTGAATCAACCGACTCGAGGAACAACAACTGGGCCTGTATAATATTGGCAACATAATCGTCAATAGGTACGCCCAGGAAAATGATACGATCCATCATTAACCGTGAAAAAACATCCATGGTTGCAATGTTCAGCTGGCGCTCCTCAATAATGGTAGGCGAAATATATCCTTGTGAAACAGAGGTATACCTATCAAGTGTGGTGCTGCTTATCCCACGGTGATGCACGGCATATTTACGAAATTCGCTGTTTATATTCATATCTTAGTGTTTTTCGGCATCTAATTTAATAAAATCATCGTAACTGATTTCTATTTTATTCAGTTTTACCTTTGATTTAACATATGAAGCCACTCTTTGTCCATAAAGGGCATCTACAATGCGGCGGGTTTCCGACGGCTTGTCTTTAAGGAATGAATCAGCAATAGATTCAAGTCTTTCCATCAGGTCGTCAGTAAGCTGCATAGTGCGCCATCCCTGCAGATAATAATCCTTCACATAGTCCTTGATCTCCTGGTCGCCAACTTCAATTCCGGCTTCCTTTATGATCTTGTTTTCGATCAACTGCCATTTCATACCCTCGGCATATTTGTGGTAATCGCGGTCAATATCTTCGGCAGTTAACTTACCCTCGTTGCTTTCAACGAGCCAGCGTTTCATAAATTCGTCGGGCAGGCTGATGGCTGTGGTTTCGACCAGTTTTTCCTGCATGTGGTGTGAGAAAAGGTGATCACTGTCGGCCACAAACGCAGTTTCTGATTCCTGCTGAATTTTCCTGCGGAAATCTTCCTCGGTTTTAATTTCGGCTCCTGGGAAAACTTTCTCAAAAAATTCTTCGTTTAATTCAGCCGGGGTTTGAACTGTAATTTCGTTCACGGTGAACATGAAATCCGAATCGAGTCCTTCGGCTTCAGCTTTTGCTATTCCGAGCATGGCTGCTGTTTCAACCGCATTGCCTGTTGATTTAAGCGGGTTAAAAGTAAAAGTATCGCCCACTTTGGCGGCTGCAAGTTTAGTTTTAAGATCGGCATCAGCCAGGGTATCAACAGCCAGTTTCGAAGTGTTCGAAATACCGTTTTCGAGTTTATTACCTTCAGCATCAAGTTGAACGAATTCGCCGTTCAGAACAGCTTTTTCACTAGCTACTTCAGTATTGGTGAGTGTACCAAAACGCTGGCGCATATCGGCAACATATTTGTCTACCATTGAGTCATCCACTTTAATAACGTGGTAATCAACAGCTATGGTTTCGTCGACCACGCATTCGAACGAAGGTGCAAAAGCCATATCGAAATAAAATTCAATATCGTTGCCTTCTTTCCAGTCGAATTCAGGTGTAAGGGTTGTGTTGGGCAAAGGCTGACCAAGGATATCGAGTTTTTCC
>DGQJ01000264.1 GCA_002389705.1 Bacteroidales bacterium UBA4417 | reverse complement strand
AGCTGCAACAACCGCTACGATGCACCCATTAAGGTTTTTGTGGTCGAAAACCGTTATGACGCCGATTTACTGGTTTATAAAGTGAGTAATGCTTACGATGCCGACGGGAATAAAGGTCTGTGGTATTTTTGCGCCAATAAATACGATGCAAAAAAAACGATATAGTGGCAAAAAATAGTTGGTAAAATCTTTGCCAAAGCCATACTAGTGAACGGTTTCAATGATTAAAATTGAAACCGTTTTCAATTTTAATATTATGAGTAAAAAAAATGTTGGATTTGTGGCTCATCCCAGATAATTAAATGGGGCAAACAAAATGGCAAACAGCGTTATTATTGCAAAAAATGTTGTGCTGCTTTTACCTGGAGGAATAGTGCTGTTTCAAAGCAGAACAGTTTTAATTGGTTTGAAGAATGGGTTATAGGCCGACAAACGCTCAATCGGATAAGTGAACAAAGTGGATGGAGTGAAAGGCGTCTTCGTTATTACTTTGAACATTGTCTAGAAGATTTTCCTATCTGGCAAGTTGTACCATCTGAGAGAGTAAACTTACTCATTGATGGGACCTATTTTAAAGGAAACCTTTGTTTGGTCGTTTATCGGGATGATGCAATAAAATTTACCCAGTTGTATCGTTTAACGGATGGAGAATGGGAAGAGGAAATAAAAGAAGACCTAAAAAATCTCTTGAGTCTGGGTGTACAGATTGAAAGTATCACATGTGATGGACATCGAGCCATATTAAACGCTGCACGAAAGGTATGCAAAGGGGTTGTCATTCAGCGATGTATTGTCCATATTCAGAGAATGTGTAAAATATGGCTTACTCAAAACCCTCAAAGTTTTGCAGGATTAGAACTACTGAATATTATCCGCACCCTTCATAAAATTAATGATAGAGAGCAATGGGGATATTGGATTGTAAGTTTGATCCAATGGCATGAAAAGCATAAGGATTTTATTAATGAAAAGAGTTTCAATCCATTAACTGGAAGGTACTGGTATACCCACAAAATGCTAAGACGTTCTTTTATAACCATTAAAAGGGCATTGCCAAATATGTTTCAGTATTTAGACAATTTACGAATCCCCAAAAGCACCAATGGGTTGGAGTCCTATTTTGGGCACCTAAAAGATAATCTTTCAATCCATAGAGGCTTGTCATATCAGCATCGTAAGAACTTCATTAAATGGTATTTGTATTTTAGGAATAAAGCAAACAAAAGGTTTTCTTAGCAAATCTTCATCTCCTGCATAAACAAATCAGGGGACCCAATAGATCCCCTGTTTATGCAGTGTGATGGTGAAGCTTGTTGCTGGCAGGTTGCTCCTCAGCAGAGCCTGGTTCCTCTTCTACTTCACGGGCTTAAAATACAATATTTTTTAGCCTTTGTCACCAACTATTTTTTGCCACATTACCAAAAAAACGATATGGTTTGCCGAATCGAAATACGATGCCGACCTGCTTGTATTTTTTGTTGAAAACAGGTATGATGCCGGATGGCGTGAGAAAGCAAAAATGCATTTAATATTTTAGCACGAGTTCGATATAAAATAATTTCTATATACTTGTAAATAAGGGAATAAGGTTAATTTTAAACGTAATCAATTTATTACTAAGGTTATTCTTGTGAAGGAATAAGGTTCATTTGCCAACAAACCTTATTTTTGATATTGACCTTAGTAGAATTGTTGACTCAACAAGAACCGGCTCTTATTACCTTATTGATTTTGAATACTATAACAGATTTCAATGCATTCTTTATATTAAACTGGTGTTAAATTAATTACAGCAAAATAAAAATCCCGTTAAGCGCTGCCGGAAATTTACCAGCTGTACCACCTAACGGGATTTTAATGATATGCCAGAAACAGTAATTAACTGAACCAGCTATATTTTAGTGATGATGACCACCGGCGCCATGGGCATGGCCGTGGCTGATTTCTTCGGCGGTAGCTTCGCGGACATCAATAACATTCCCGGTGAAATGCAGTGTATTTCCGGCCATAGGATGGTTAAAATCCATGCGGACTGATTCATTAGTTACATTTACCACGATACCCTGCAGCATATGTCCCTGGTCGTCGCGCATCGGGATTACATTGCCGATTGCCAGCATTTCGTCATCAATTTTGCCGTCAACCATAAATATGCTTTTATCCAGATCGATAATGGCATCCTGGTCCATTTCGCCGTAAGCATCGTCGCTGCTGAGGGTAAATTCAAAATCATCACCGGTTTTAAGGGTGCTGAGGTGTTCTTCAAATTTGGGAAGCATCTGGCCTATTCCGTAAAGAAATACCAATGGATCGCCGGCCCTGGTTTCTTCGATAATTTCGCCCTGGGCGTTGTCGCGTTTCAGTATATAGCTGAGTGAAACAACTTTGTTTTTTGTGATCTGCATTCGTGAAAGGTTAAAAGATTAAGAATTAATTAAAACAAAAGTAAGGGATTATAGTTTCGCCCGGCCGGTTTTATTCCACAGGTATCGAATCTGTGACTGCATTGAGCGAATCGGCCTTGGGAAGTATGGTGTGGCAATCGTACGATTTACTGATTTTAATGGTTGGCTTCGGGAATTTCTGCCTGTAATTCTTCAGGCTTTCGTCCTTGAGCACTTTTGCCATAAACCTTCCGTAAACGGGTTGGGCGGTACGCAAACCTTCGCCGATGTGCGACGATTTGAAATGGATCGACCTGTCGTCGTTACCCACCCAGCAACCGGCAACCAAACCTGGTGTAACGCCTACAAACCAGCCGTCGGTATAATCGGAGGAAGTTCCGGTTTTGCCCCCGAACTCAGTNNGCCTCATAAATCACCTTGCCGTTCCGGTCTTCAATTCGGGTTACCAGGATGGGTTTCACCAGATTGCCTTCATTTACAAAAGTACAGTACGCATTTACCATTTCCTCCAGCGTAACATCACTCGAACCCAGGCAGATGGAAGGCACATTGGCCAGTTCCGATTCAACACCTAGTTTATGCGCATATTCAATCACTTTTTGCCAGCCCACTTTCTGCGCAAGCTGAACCGCAATTGAATTTACTGAACGGGCAAACGCAAATTTCAATGTCATTTCGCCGGCATGACTGCGATCCACATTGCGGGGCGACCATTCCTTTTCTACCCCGTTTTCGGTATATTTGATCGAAACCGGGTGATCGGTAAATTTATCGCAGGGACCATACCCCTGGTCGAATGCAGCTGCATACACAAATGCTTTAAACAACGATCCTGGCTGCCGCCTGCTTTGGTTGATATGGTCGTATTTAAAATAATTGTAGTTGATCCCTCCTACCCATGCTTTTACAAAACCAGTGGCTGGTTCCATGGCCATAAAACCGGTCTGGAAAAATTTCTGGTAATATTTCAGCGAATCCAGTGTCGACAAGGCTGTATCGCGCTCACCCCTGTACGTAAAAACTTTCATCTTGTGTTTCTGGCCCAGTACAATGCGTATGCTGTCGTTGTTTTCGCCATACTTTTTAACCAGCGATTTATATTGCGGGAGTTCGGATGCCTTTTTAAGAAAATAATCCGGGATTTCTTTCCCATTTTCATCGCGCCAGGGCACAACTACTTCGCCGGCACCGGCCTGGTTGAATACCCGTTGCAGGTTTCGCATATGCTCCGAAACGGCTTCTTCGGCGTATTTCTGCATGCGCGAATCGATGGAAGTATAAATCTTTAAGCCATCGGTCCATACATCGTACCCGTTCTCCTTGCTCCAGGCTTGTAAATCGCGCACAATGGCATCGCGCAGGTAGGTCATATTCCCTTTCGATAGGCTACGGCGCTGGTAACGAAGATTTAAAGGCAGGGCCGACAGAGAGTCCTTTTCACTTGCATTGATGTAACCGTACTTTTCGAGCTGGCTTAGTACCTGGTTACGACGCATTTTTGAGCGTTCGGGATTGGAAACCGGGCTGTAAGCCGATGGAGCCTTGAGCAATCCAACCAATACCGCCGATTCGCTGTATGTTAACTGTGCAGGTTTTTTACTGAAAAATGTAGCTGCCGCCGAATTGATCCCATACGCATGGCTGCCAAAATCAACGGTATTGAAATACATGATAATGATATCTTCCTTGCTATAATAAGATTCAATTTTATAAGCGTTGATCCATTCCTTTGCCTTGCTGATAAGGGTAGAAACACCGGGAATATAACCGAATAACCCGGTTGAATAATCTTTCCTGGTTTTAAACAGGTTTTTGACCAGTTGCTGGGTTATAGTGCTACCTCCCCTTTTATCGCCACGCATCACCGACCACATGGCTGCAAAAGTGGCTTTTATATCAATACCATGATGCTTGTAAAACCTTACATCCTCGGTA
>DGQJ01000068.1:399-23560 GCA_002389705.1 Bacteroidales bacterium UBA4417 | reverse complement strand
GATACTACCGACGATTACAGTGCTGTAGATAAACAAAAAATTGAAGCCTACCTGGCCGAAAAAGGACTCACATCGGCAGCCAAATCTACGTCAACAGGTTTGTATTATATCATTGAAGACCCTGGCGCAGCATATCATCCGAATATTAATTCAACGGTAAGGGTAATGTACAAAGGCTACCTGCTCGAAGGTACCATTTTTGACCAATCGACCTATTCCAGCGCGAAACCTGCTGATTTTACACTTAGCAGCGGAATTATAAAGGGATGGAAAGAAGGCATGCAACTTGTTGGAGTCGGGGGGAAAATAAAACTCATCATACCATCAGCACTGGGCTATGGTACCGTTGCTTCTACAAAAATTCCCGCAAACTCAGTATTGGTATTCGATATCGAAGTAGTTGATATTTTCAATTAACTGCTGCGACGGTTATTAGATGTAATGCAACTTTTTTGCTGCATCTGAACCCTTTATCCCACGCACCTGGCCTGAAGCTTGAATGTAAATTTTTAATTCAGAATTATGCTTAAAATTACCGGAAATATGATTCGTAAAATTCTTGTACTTTCACTTTTACTTGTTTTTGCATTTGGCTGCAAAAAGGAAGACGGCAATGATTTCGGTGCCATCGACAAACAAATTATCGAAGATTATCTGAAGGTCAATAACCTGACGGCTCAAACAACCTCCTCGGGACTGTACTATATTATCTCGGCCCCAGGTGAAAGTGTTCATCCGTCTATCAATTCGTCAGTTTCAGCCAAGTATAAAGGCTACCTGGCCGATGGCAAAGTATTTGATCAAAGCACAACNNAAAATCAAACTTCTGATACCTTCGCGACTGGGATATGGAGGTGTTAGTAAATACAACAATGCCGGACAGCTTGTAATCCCCATGAATTCGGTACTTATTTTTGATGTTGAACTGGTATCGGTAATTTCAAATAAGTAAAGCTATGCCTGCTGAAGGAGGAGGGAATTTACCCGATTTCGGGCAGGCTTACCGCAAGGCCGCTGATTACTGCGCCGCACAGGACCGTTGTATCAGTGAAATGAAGCTTAAAATCAGGACGTGGGATATTGATAATGAATTTTACGATCAGATCATCAACCAACTGATCGATGAAGGTTTCCTGGACGAAAAGAGGTTTTCCGAAAATTATGCCCGTGGAAAATTCAGGATGAAAGGCTGGGGAAAGTTGAAGATTGCAGCCGGCCTCCGTGCCAGGTCAATACCGGCTTCCCTTATTCAACAGGCCTTAGCATCAATCGACCAGGAGGAGTATACGCTATTTTTAAGTTCATTGTTAAAGAAAAAATTAATACAACTGGGCGGTAACTCACCAGCCGATCAGCAAAAGGCAGCTTATTTTGCAGCCTCGCGGGGGTTCGAATCCGGACTTATTGCATTATATTTGCTCGATGCCGACATCTTCGATTTATAAAGGAAGCATATCGATTGCCAAAACCTGTTTCATTCGAAACTGCAATGCAGGATAATTTGCAACCTGCAGTTAAAGCTGATTACCTGGTTTAAACCATTTACGTTTTGTAATTCATTGACAACTATATCAAACACTGCTTTTACTAACATATCTATTTAGTAAAGCATATCATTTCCAACCATTCAAAATCCGAAACACATCCATTTATGATAAATAATGATACCCTTAGAGAACTATCAAAGCGACTCGAAGCGCTGAGGAGGTTCCTTTGACGTGGACACCAGGCTTGATCTGATTGCTGAAGAAGAGAGAATAACCCAAGCGCCTGAGTTCTGGAACGATCCCAAAAAGGCAGAGGTAGTGCTGAAATCCATACAGGAAAAGAAAAGCTGGACCAATGCCTATGCCAGTGCTGAGGCCTCGCTCGCCGATTTGCAGGTATTGTTCGAGTTTTTCCAGGCTGGCGAAGCCACCGAGGAAGAGGTTGACGAAGCCTTTAAAAAAACAGAAAAAGTTTTCGACGACCTTGAGTTCCGCAACATGCTCAGCAACGAGGAAGACGGGCTCAGTGCCATCTTACAAATAAACTCAGGAGCCGGCGGCACCGAAAGCCAGGACTGGGCTCAGATGCTCATGCGCATGTACATCCGCTGGGCCGAGCGCAACAACTACAAGGTGCGCGAACTCGATCTGAACGAAGGCGATGGCGCCGGCATTAAGTCCGTTTCGCTCGAAATTGAAGGCGACCATGCTTTTGGTTACCTGAAAGGCGAAAACGGTGTTCACCGCCTGGTGAGGCTTTCGCCTTTCGATTCGGCAAACCGCCGCCATACTTCCTTTGCTTCGGTTTATGTGTATCCGGTGGTTGATGATAATATCGATATACAAATCAGTGCCGCCGACATCAGCTGGGATACTTTCCGCAGCAGTGGCCCTGGCGGGCAGAATGTGAACAAGGTTGAAACCGCCGTGCGGCTTTACCATGCCCCTTCAGGCATTGTGATTGAATGCCAGGTTACGCGATCGCAGCAGCAAAACCGCGAGAAGGCCATTCAGATGCTGAAGTCGCAGTTGTACGAAATAGAACTCCGCAAGAAAAAGGAAGCCCAGGCCGAAATAGAAGGCAGCAAGAAAAAGATTGAATGGGGTTCGCAAATCCGTAATTATGTGCTTCATCCCTATAAAATGGTGAAGGATATCCGTACAGGGTTCGAAACTTCAAATGCCTTCGAGGTGCTTGATGGCGACCTGAACGACTTTATTAAATCGTACCTTATGGAATTCGGGCGCGAGGGCGCTTGACATGAATGGCGGTATTGCCCGGAAATTTCTTATCTTTAGAATGTTAATCCTGAAAAGCACATGATAACAATCTATCACAACCCCAAATGCCGCAAATCGCGGGAAGGCTTGCAATACCTTGAAAATAAAGGTGTTGAGTTTACTGTTGTTGAATACCTCAGAACTCCGCTTTCGCGCGAAGAACTTAAAGTATTGCTTGTGAAATTAAACAAGCGCCCGATTGAAATTGTACGCACCAGCGAGGACGAGTTTAAGTCGAAACTTAAAAGCAAAAATTTCACCGATGAAGAGTGGATCACCATCTTGCTCGAAAACCCGAAACTGATACAGCGACCCATTGTAGTGAATAACACAAAAGCAGTGCTGGCGCACCCGGCTGAGGAAATTGAGCGATTGTTGGGGGATGCCGGGTAATAAAGTCATCCGGTTGTCATTCAGTGGTTGATAGTGGTTATTTAGTGGTTGTTCGGTTGTCATTCAGTGGTTAATAGTGGCAATGTAGTGGTCATTCGGTTGTCATTCAGTGGGGTACAAGAGTTAGAAACGATTAGCAAATAATAAAGCCTGATTCAACAGATATGGATATTGATGATTTGCGTGTTTATCAATTATCGATGCGATTGGCTGAAAAGGTCTGGGAAATTGTAGTAAAATGGGATTCGTTCGCCAAATACTCCATTGGCCGCCAGTACACTGAAGCTGCTGATTCGGTGGGCGCGAACATTAGCGAGGGTTTTGGCAGGTATCACTTTAAAGATTCGAAAAGATTTCTTTATTATTCAAGAGGGTCTCTGTACGAAACCAGGACCTGGTCAATTAAAGCGCATAACCGCCAGTTACTGTCTGACGACAACTTCAATGAAATTATGAAGGATATCCACGATCTCGGAATTAAACTGAACAATTACATCAACAGCATTGGAAAACTATCAAGCGATCTGGATCAAATATCACATGTACAACCTAAACCACCGAATGACACCCCGTAACCTCAATATTCTGATTTCAACCCGTAAAACAACCACCGAATGACACCTCAAACGCTCAATTCCACTCCGGCAACTCATTCCTCAGACATCGAATGACAACTCATCATCTCAATACCCTCAAATCCCTCATATACCAGCAATTAAATTCCAGCTAAGCAACATATTAACAAACATATCTCAAAATAACAAAAACATGAATTACCGCATTGAAAAAGACACCATGGGAACGGTGCAGGTGCCAGCCGACAAATACTGGGGTGCACAAACACAGCGTTCGAAAGACAACTTCCGTATCGGCGATGGACATATGCCGCTTGAAATCATCAGGGCCTTTGCCATCCTGAAAAAAGCTGCCGCGCTTACCAACCGTGATCTGGGTGTTCTGTCAGCCGAAAAATGTGAACTGATCAGCCAGGTTTGTGACGAAATTTCGGCAGGAAAACTAGACGACCAGTTTCCGCTGGTTGTATGGCAAACCGGTTCGGGCACGCAAAGCAACATGAATGTAAATGAAGTGGTGAGCAACCGCGCGCATGTGCTTGCCGGTGGTGTACTGGGCGAAGGCAAAAGCCCCCTGCACCCCAACGATGACGTAAACAAATCGCAGAGCAGTAACGATACTTTCCCTACGGCCATGTCGATTGCAGCCTATAAAATGCTGGTTGAAGTCACTTTGCCGGGCGTACAGAAGCTCCGCGACACGCTGGCTGCCAAAAGCGAAGAGTTTAAATCGGTTACCAAAATCGGACGCACACACCTCATGGACGCTACTCCGCTTACCCTGGGACAGGAATTTTCGGGCTATGTTTCGCAGCTCGACCATGGCATGCGCGCCCTCAAAAACACCCTTCCCCACCTGGCTGAACTGGCGCTGGGCGGCACCGCGGTAGGTACGGGCATCAATACCCCGAAAGGTTACTCCGTTAAAGTGGCTGAGCATATTGCCGCACTTACCGGTCTGCCATTTGTTACTGCCGAAAATAAATTCGAAGCCCTTTCGAGCCACGATAATATCGTGGAAGCTTCGGGCACACTGAAAATGCTGGCTACCAGCCTGATGCATATTGCAAGCAACATCCGCCTGCTGGCTTCCGGCCCGCGTTGCGGCATTGGTGAGTTACACCTTCCCGAAAACGAACCCGGGTCTTCCATTATGCCGGGTAAAGTAAACCCAACCCAAAACGAATCTCTCACCATGATTTGCGCACAGGTAATCGGATGCGATGCTGCCATAACCGTAGCCAATACCCACGGCCATTTCCAGCTCAACGTATTTAAGCCGGTGATTATATCCAACTTCCTGATGGCTGCCAGGCTGATCGGCGACGGTTGTGTTTCCTTTAACGATAACTGTGCCGTGGGCATCGAAGCCAACCTGCCGTTTATCAACAAAAACCTCGAAAATTCACTGATGCTGGTAACCGCGCTCAACACGCATATCGGTTACGAAAATGCAGCCAAAATTGCTAAAAAAGCACACCACGAAGGCACTACACTCCGCGAAGCAGCCCTGGCGCTGGGATTGCTAACCGACGAACAGTTTACCGAATGGGTTGACCCTTCGAAAATGATCGGGTAACAACCTGGTTCCGGTTTTTTATGAACCTCTGCAGGAGAAATTCTGCAGAGGTTTTTTTTAAGACGCAGGTCCATATTGTCCGGTTGCAATTGCTATCTTTGAATGCCATCAGCGAATTTCGTTTCCTGAGTAATTACTGTATTTACTAACCCCGCTTAAAACATGAGTGATAAAGAAACTATGCATACCGACGCTTTCCATATCAGGCAGGCTGTGCCGGCCGATCTAAAACTTATATTGCAGTTTATCCAAAAACTTGGTGCTTACGAGAAACTGAGCCACGAGGTTGTTGCCACTGAAGAGAAACTGCACAAAACACTGTTCGAACAAAGGATGGCCGAAGTTATCATAGGCGAGTACCAGGGAGAACCGGTGGGTTTTGCATTGTTTTTCCACAACTATTCCACATTCCTTGGGCAGGCCGGTATTTACCTCGAAGACCTGTTTATTGACCCCGAAATGCGTGGAAAAGGATTTGGGGAAAAGCTGCTGGCACACCTGGCTAGAATTGCCGTTGAGCGCGATTGTGGCCGGCTGGAGTGGTCGTGCCTCGACTGGAACAAACCTTCCATCTGTTTTTACAAAGGCCTGGGTGCAAAACCACTCGACGACTGGACGATTTTCAGGGTAACAGGGGATACGCTTCGCGAAATGGCGGGACTATAGGTTTCAGGAGTCATTGCGAGGAGGNNTCATTGCGAGGAGGTACGACGAAGCAAAAAAGTTTCAGAAGTTTCAAGAGTTCCAAAAGTCATTGCGAGGAGGTACGACGAAGTAAAAAAAGTTTCAGAGTTTCAGTGTTTCAGTGCTGCGCGTTTCAAGGTTCAAAAAGTTCAATGCATGCGGCGTTTAAAAAGTTTCAGGGTTTCAGGTTGAATAGGAATGACAAATTAATAAATTGAACTCACAATTTGGGAAATGAAACCTGGAATTTGAAACCAGGAATTTTAACGCGGGGCTTTATTTATGTTGAGAAACGGATTTTCATGAATATAAAAGAAAAGTACGATTATGTAATTATCGGCTCCGGGTTCGGAGGATCCGTGTCAGCGCTCCGGTTAGCAGAAAAAGGGTACTCGGTACTGGTTATTGAAAAAGGTAAAAAGTTTGAAAGTGAGGATTTCCCCAAAACAAACTGGAACCTTCCAAAATGGCTGTGGATCCCCGGGTTGAAACTTTTCGGTATACAAAAGCTTAATTTCCTGAGACATATCAGCGCCCTGAGCGGAGTAGGGGTTGGCGGAGGTTCGCTGGTATATGCAAATACGCTTCCCAAGCCCAAAGCACCTTTTTTCAACCAGGGCTCGTGGAAAGGACTGGCCGACTGGGAAAACGAACTGGCTCCACATTACGATACTGCCTGGCGAATGCTTGGCGCTTCGTTGAACCCGGTATTGGCCGAAAGCGACCGGGCCATGCAGCAGCTGGCTGCGAAGATGAACAAATCAGGGCAATTTTCTCCCACCACTGTCGCTATTTATTTCGGGGAACCTGATGTAACAGTGAAAGATCCTTACTTTGATGGCAAAGGCCCCGATCGTACCGGCTGCAGACATTGCGGCGCCTGCATGACGGGTTGTCGCCACAACGCAAAAAACACCCTCGACAAAAACTACCTTCATCTTGCGCAACAACTCGGGGTCAGCATCCTGGCCGAAAACGAGGTTACCTCTGTAAAGCCTTTGGGCAAAAACGGGATAGAAGGTTACGAAATCAGTTTCAGGCAAGCGACAAAATATTTTTCGCGTACCCAAACAGTAAATGCAGGCGGAGTTATATTTTCAGGTGGCGTTTTCGGAACCATTCCGCTGCTGCTGAAACTTAAAAAAACCACCTTGCCCGGTTTAAGTAACCGGCTTGGGCACATGGTACGTACCAACAGCGAAGCGCTTATTTATGTTACTTCTACCGATAAATCTCCTGAACTGCACAAAGGCATAGCCATCGGATCCATACTGGAAGTAGATGAAAACAGCCACCTCGAGCCTGTACGTTATGGCGAAGGCTCCGGATTCTGGCGCTTAACCATGGTTCCAATGGTGAGTGGAAGCAATGTTTTCGGGCGTATCCTTAAAATCATTTTTCTTACATTTAAAGCACCCCTCACCTGGTTGAAGGTCTTTTTTGTGCGCGACTTCGGGAGAAGCAGTACTGTATTGCTTTTCATGCAGCACCTCGATAGTGCGCTTGAACTCCGCAGGGGCATTTTCGGAATAAAATCCCGTGTTGAACAGGGAAAAGCACCTACTCCTTTTATCCCCGAAGCACATGCCGCGGCACACATGTTTTCTGACCTTATCCAGGGTAAACCACAAATTATGATCAACGAAGTACTTGCCGGAATTCCTTCAACTGCCCATATACTGGGCGGAGCCTGCATGGGGAAATCAGCTGATGAAGGAGTAATAGACAGCGACAATAAAGTTTTCGGGTACGAGAATATGTATGTTTTCGATGGGTCGATGATTTCGGCTAACCCAGGCGTAAATCCATCACTAACCATTACAGCCATCTCCGAAAGAGGAATCAGTAAAATACCAGCCAAAAAATAAATGGAAATTAAAGCTATTGTTGATCGGCAGAAAGACTTTTTTAAAAGTCAGAAAACCAAGGATGTTGACTTCCGGAAAACATGCCTGCTGAACCTTCGCAAAGAACTGCTGAAACGTGAAAAGCAGGTTGCCAGGGCTATGTACGACGATTTCCGCAAACCGGAATTCGAAACTGTAATGACCGAAACAGGTATTGTTATCAATGAGCTGAACCTGGCAATCCGAAAGGTGAAGTGCTGGGCAAAGCCGAGGTATGTAAGACCTGTAATGGTTAATTTCCCTTCGACCAATCGTTTGTACAAGGAGCCGTATGGAACAGTTTTGATAATTGCGCCCTGGAATTATCCCTTTCAGCTTGTTTTCTCTCCGCTTATCGGCGCTATTGCAGCCGGAAATACAGTTGTGATAAAACCTTCGGAACATTCGGCCAACACAAGCCGGGTTGTTTCCGAAATTATTGCTGCAGTTTTCGATCCCGGTCATGTTACGGTTATCGAAGGTGATGTTCCGGTCGCTGCCAGGCTGTTACGCGAACGCTGGGATTATATTTTCTTTACCGGAAGCATTGCTGTGGGTAAAATTGTAGCAAAGGCTGCCGCTGAACATTTAACACCGGTAACCCTCGAGATGGGAGGCAAAAATCCATGTGTTGTCGACGAAACAGCCAATATTTCCCTGGCAGCCAGGCGCATAGTTTGGGGGAAGTTTATTAACTGCGGCCAAACCTGTATTGCTCCCGATTATGCGTTGGTTCATGCAAAAGTTAAAGATCAGTTTGTTGAATATTGCAAAAAGGAGATCACCCGCATCTATGGTGATAATCCCCGTCAATCGCCTGATTACGCACGGATAATAAATCATTGCAATTTCGAGGTGCTGCAGCGAAACCTGAGCGGTGAAAAAATCCTGTCAGGCGGGAACACAGATCCCGGTGATCTGTATATTGAGCCTACGTTGCTTGATAATCCGGATAAGGATAGCCATGTGATGAAACATGAAATATTCGGGCCTGTACTTCCTGTTGTTCCATATAACACAGAACCGGAAATCCATGATTTCATCAGTTCGTACGAAAAGCCACTGGCATTTTATATTTTCTCAAATGATGCAAAATTTGTAAAACGGCTCATCGCACTTCATTCCTTCGGAGGCGGAACAGTGAACGACACCATTGTTCATTTTGCCAACCATCGGCTCCCGTTCGGAGGAGTTGGTCACAGTGGCATTGGCGCTTATCATGGAAAGCATTCGTTCGATACGTTTTCCTTCAGCAAAGGAATAACTACGCGTTATAACTGGCTCGACCTGCCGGTTCGTTATGCGCCATACAGGGATAAAATGAAGGCGTTGAAGTTTTTTATGCGTTGGTTTTCGTAGCAGTTTGTCAGGATTGTTTAAAATGATAAATATTAATAATGGTAAATCCGTTTTTTGAATCAGTACTAACTTTTTGTTAATAGATTAGCAATGTACATATGTTGACAAAATGGTTTAATATATTATAATTTCAGTATGTTAACGTATTTTATACGTAAGAGAAATACTGTTAACCGCTTTTATGGGGTTATACGAACTCATTTCCGGGGCTAAATTTCTGCTGCTGGCAATTCGAAAACCTACTTTATTGAATCCGATTCCCAAAAAGGGTTCTAAAAAAAATAGTACATTATCATACACAGATTCAGTTTTAAGATTATTTTTCCTGGAAACAAAAGAGTATCCTAGAATAAAGTTCGCTCCAAAAGTAATATTTGCCGTTGTTTTGAATGCTGCGATCTTATTTTTGCTTTCAATAGGAAATATCATCTGATAGAAACTGCTCCTAAATACCGGGCCATGGCTATATCCATTAACCCCAACTTCTATTTCTCTGAATGATTGCTCATATCCAAGCTTAAACCCTGTTGCCAGAAATGATTTACTATTGATACTTCTCACTTTTTCACGAACTGAAAGCGCGATTTTATACCCTATAAAATTACCGCCTCTGAATGAATAATACTGGTCATTGAGAGAAAGTTTGTCAGGGTTAGGAATACTTATTGTATAACCTGCTTCAAGCTGCGAAAACCATTTTACCTTATTTTTAGGCTTTTGTGAAATATAGCTATTTGAAGGGTTGAGAGCCTGCTTTGAAATATCTGATATTTTACGTCGCGAAACGCTAATTTCTATCATTTGAAGCGAATCAGCCATTTTAATGGTAGTTTGTTTACCAAACGAAGGTGTCGCAATTGTAATATGTTGGTCCATATAATTAACAACTATAGAATCGGCTTGCTGAGCCATAGTTACTGAGTTAATACTAATTAACAAACCTGATATTATACTGATTGTTTTCATCCAATTGCTTATTTAAGGTTCTATTGATTGTTTACTATCCAGATATTCAATATGTTAAAAAAAGCGATAGGTTATTGCAATACTAATATTGCCTCCCAGATTATCATTCAAAATGTAGTAACGATTATTTGGCAATGCTAAATCTGCAGAAAATAAGATCCCTATTTTCCCTAACTCCATACCTAAAAAGGGTTGTAACATGCTCGCATATAACAAGCTGCCAGAATAATCATTATTTTTAGTTGTAGTGCTGGTTTTCAATATTCCCATGCTATTTCCAACATTGATACGTGCAGGTATTTTCCCAGTATTAAAATGAAAGCTATATCCAAATTGATATAGAAATTGAAAGCTGTTTATCCTGAATTTATAATTATTATTGAATGACAATATGTTTTTTCCTGAGGAATCACTTACAGTACCATATCTATGGGCTTGTAGGTAGGATTGCGAAAACCCAAATTTAAACCCTGATATAATTGAAGAATTATCAGTTAGGTAAAACTCTCCTTCCAGGACTGAAATCCTGATTTGATATCCATTTCTATTGGTTCTCGAATTTGTATCTGCATAGGTTAAGGGAGGATTTCCATACACAGCACTGGTAGAGATAGATGTCCATTCCCCATGAGAAGATGTAAATCCTTTAATATATCCAGCTTCAAGTTGAGAAAACCATTTTGAGTTGGTTTTAGACTTTACAGAATTCACATCATTAGAATACAGTTGTGAAAAAGGGGAAGTTTCTCCTGGTTTTCTTAGCCACACTCCAATTTCCACAACCTTACTTGTATCCCCGTAACTAACCGATGTTTGGCTTCCAAATGCAGGTAACGGAATTGTAGTCTTTTGATTTCCATAGATTACTATAACAGAATCTGCCTTTTGTGCCAAGGCTGAATTGGTTGATAAACCGACAATCAATATTAATACTATGGCTGGAATTTTCATTTTGTCAGTAGTTTATATTTATGCATAAATAGCTATTCTCATCACCAATAAGGTATATTTTGTCAGGCTCACCATTTGGTTTCCGGCTAAGGAACATTTTTGTATTGGTTAATACTTTTTTAAGGATCACTTTGTTATTGTAAGCCAATTCATTGTTATTTATAATGTTAGCTCCAATATCCGAGGTTTCAATGGTGATGGTGTAACGCGGTTTTTTCTCCGGTGCTTTCGCCACTTCATTGCTTATAACCGGAACTGAATCAATTACAAGTGGTATTACGGCTAAAGTACTTTCAGCCGGAATAAACGTGTTGGAATCTTCAGCAACAAGTATGGTTTGATTTTCTTTTTTTTGACTCCGGAATTGTTTCAGCCCGGAAATAACAACAGGCGCTGATTGGCTTTGATTTGTTGTAATTATCTCTTTTACTGGCGTTTGATCCTTTTTAGCGGTCTCAGCAATATCCGGTTTTGGATTTGAGGAAAAATCAACAGAAAGTAAAAACAAAGTGCCCATTAAAAAAATAACAGATGCAGCCGCTGCCCAATAATAGATAAACCTTTTACGGATAACAGTTTGTGGTTCCGCAATCAGGATGATTTTTTCTGTTAGTTCACGGCTTTCAATCACATAATTTTCAAGCGGATCAACAAATTTTGTTTTTTGCCACGATTGCCATTCAAACTTAAATAGCTCGTCCGATTCAATCTGCTGAAGCAAATTGATCCTGGTGGGCTCATCAAAATCATCTTCCAGCAGGCGGAACATGATCTCTTCATAATTGTCAATTGTTATTTTTAGGTTCATAATACTTCCAGTTGTAAAATCTGTTCCTTGATTGCTTTCCGGGCTCTGAACAAGTAAACTTTTACCTGGTTTTCGGATAAGCCGGTTATGGTTTCAATCTCTTTGTATGAGTACGATTCAAGGTCGCGTAGCGTAAGCAGTTCCTTATACAGCGCAGGAATCTGATCAATTGCTGTTTTTACCAGTTGCACTGCATCAGTATCGTCAGGTTTAGTTGTAAGCTCTGAAAAAACGGAGTCGAAATTCTGCATTTTTATATCTGACCTTAGCGAATCGATCAGTTTTTTATGTGCAACCGAGAACAGAAATGGCTTTGCCGAATTCATTTCTACTTTTTCTTTGTTCTTCCATAGAACTTCAAAGCAATCCTGCACAATATCACTTGCTTCAATTGTATTACCTGCCACCCGCTTCGAGAACCGTAAGAGATTTGGGGTATATAGTTTAGCGCAGATAATGAAATCGTCCTTCGTCATACAATAGTGAATCGGAAAAAGTGCAAAATAGTTACTGGTCCGATAAAATTTATTTTCAATATAGAAAATGAGCTCATAAAATTAGTGTATAAATAATTGGAAATAAATATCTTGAAACGGGACGAAATCTCCTGAATCGGAATGTTATTTCCGCATAAATTTACATTCTTAATCCATTATGCAGGGCTTTTTCCCGAAAATCTTTTCATCCGGGCCTTTCTTCTGGCAGTTTCGGATAAATACGCTCAAATTTTGCTATTCAATCAAAAAAAACGCTTTATTTTGTGTTAACTAAAAAACATCTAAAAAACGATTTTCAAGGAGACTTAACAATGCAAAAACTTTTCCCTTTATTCCTGTTATCTTTTTTTCTTCTCACAACGAATACTGTCTTTTCTCAGAAAGACGTTGTCAACAAAATTATTGAAATCGGCAAAACCGATAACCAAACCATGCAACACCTGGATGTGCTCAGTAACCGTTTTGGCGGCAGGCTGATAGGCTCTGATGCATACGAAAATGCAGCCGATTGGGCGGCTTCCAAATTTAGGGAATGGGGTATGCAGGTGCAGATGGATGAGGCCGGTACGGTGCCGGTTGGCTTTAATCGCGGCCCCTGGTTTGGTAAACTGCTGGCCGAAAATGGCATGGACCTTCATTTTGCTACACCATCGTACACCTCGGGAACCAAGGGGCTGCAAACCGGGCATGTGCTGCTCGAACCCAAAACCCAGGAAGAATTCGATCGCATGAAAGGCAGGTTGAAAGGAGCATGGGTGCTGATAACCGGGAAAAGCGAAGGATGGCCCATCGATTATTCGGAAAAGGCAAACCAGCGCCGCGATTCGCTGATTGCAGCAAATATAGAAATCCGTAAGAAAAACAGCGAAATAGAAGCCGAAAACCGAAAGGCTGGCAACAGTGGCGTGAAAAAAGAGCTGTTACCACTAGCCGATGAACCCGCGCTTTTCTACAAACAGATGAAGGACGCCGGCATACTCGGCATTATTCAGTCGGCTCCTGTTCCCATCCGGGTGCTTTACGACCGCAAGAACCTCGACCAGATGACCTTCGAAACGCTTCCCACCGTGCCTGATATAAAACTCGACGAACACCAGTACGCCGTTATTGAACAGATGGCGAAAGAACGCCGCAATTTCTTCCTCGAATTTGATATCCGTAACCATTTTAAGATGGGCCCGGTAAAATATTACAACGTTATCGGGATTATTCCGGGCACTAAATACCCGGACGAAATTGTAATGATGAGCGGACACCTTGATGCCTATGATGTTGCCACCGGTGGCGTGGATGATGGCTCGGGCGCAACGCCAACCATGGAAGCTGCCAGGCTGATCATGAAAGCAGGAGGCAAGCCCAAACGTACCATTATGGTTTGCCTTTGGGCTGGCGAAGAGTTCGGGCTGCTGGGCTCAACAAGCTGGGTGAAACGTAATAATGATAAGCTACCAAAAATCTCGAACATGTTTAACCGCGATGGTGGGCCTACGGTTGCCAACAGCCTGAGTGTCCCGGATGCATGGCGCGAAGACATTGAGAAAATTTGCGAACCGCTGAACAGGATCAATCCCGATTTCCCTTTTACCGTTAAGAAACTCGAATCACGTCCACGGCCAAAAACCGCCTGGGGCACCGACAGTGGTCCGTTTGCCGTTCAGGGTGTGCCAACCATGACCTTCGGTACCGAAGATACCAAAGGATACAACTTCAACTACGGCGAAATATGGCACACCGAACGCGATTTATACAACAAGAGCATTCCCGAATACCAGGATCATACTTCGATAGTTACCGCCATTGTTGTGCTGGGTGTTGCCAACCTCGACCACCTGCTGGCTAAGGATGTGTACTATGCGCCTGACAAGGCTGAAACACCAAAAGCCAATTAACCTTTGTCCTTACTAATAACTCAAGCCCTTCAAGAGTTTTAAATCCTTGAAGGGCTTACTTCTTGGAATTTTTTACTATTTTCGCACTAACAGGTTTTGTACCGGTTTTAGTTAAAATTGTCTTTGTTTTGAAAGATAGTGTTACTTGTATATTCCAGGTTATGAATGAATTCATCATACTTTTACAGCCCACATTGGTATCATGAACCAGGAAATTCCCAATCCCGAGCTGAAACTGGCGTTCGACTTTGTTGAACAAACCAATACCAACCTTTTCCTGACCGGCAAGGCGGGAACGGGCAAGACTACCTTTTTGCGTAACCTGAAAACCATTTCGCCCAAGCGAATGATTGTGGTTGCTCCCACGGGTGTAGCTGCCATAAATGCCGGCGGGGTTACCATCCATTCGTTTTTCCAGCTCCATTTCGGGCCGCATGTGCCGGGACACGATTTGCAACAGGCAAATTTAACAGGCGACCAGTTAAAATCGGCGCTCGACAGGGTGCAGCGTTTCAGCCGCGAGAAAATAAACATCATGCGCAGCCTCGATCTGCTGGTGATTGACGAAATAAGCATGGTGCGTGCCGATTTGCTTGATGCCATTGATGAAGTGCTGCGTCGGTTCAAGGACCATGCAAAGCCTTTTGGCGGTGTTCAACTGCTGATGATCGGCGACCTGCAACAGTTGGCTCCGGTAGCAAAGGACGATGAATGGGAACTCCTGCGGCCATATTACGATACCATTTTCTTTTTTGGCAGCCGTGCGTTACAGAAAACCAATTTCGCCACCCTCGAGCTAAAACATATTTACCGCCAAAGCGATGATGTGTTTATCAGCCTGCTGAATAAAGTGCGCGACAACCAGATAGACCAGGAAGCACTCAATCAGCTGAATAAAAGGTTTATCCTAGGTTTTAACCCGGGCAACGACGAAGGGTACATTACACTTACCACGCATAATTACCAGTCGCAGGCCATTAACGAAACTGAGCTTAAAAAACTCGACACTTCCCTGCACCGGTTTAAAGCCAGTATCGAAGGCGATTTCCCGGAGTACAGCTATCCCACCGAGCCTGAGCTGTTGCTAAAGGAGGGCGCCCAGGTGATGTTTGTAAAAAACGATACGTCGCCGGTTAAGCTGTATTTCAATGGTAAAATCGGCAGGATAACGCATATTGACGATGATATTATCCATGTAAAATGCGAGGGCGATTATTCCGATATCCCGGTGGATAAAGCCGAATGGGAAAATATAAAATACAGCATAAACTCCGAAACCAAAGAAATTACCGAAACGCCCATGGGTAAGTTTATTCAGTACCCCCTTAAGCTGGCCTGGGCCATTACCATTCATAAAAGCCAGGGGTTAACTTTCGAGAAGGCCATTATCGATGCCAATGCTGCCTTTGCGCACGGCCAGGTATACGTGGCCTTAAGCCGGTGCAAAACCCTGGAAGGCATGGTGCTGAGCTCGGCTATTTCGCAGGAATGTATAAAAAGCGATGTAAGCGTAAAAGGCTTTTCGGAACAGGCTCAGCAAAACCAGCCCGGCGAAAAGGAGTTGCTGGCTTCACGGATTGCCTACCAGCAAACGCTGCTGGCCGAACTGCTCGATTTTTCGCTTCTACAGCGCAGGTTTTTTCATTGCCAGAAACTGATTAAAGAAAACGCCAATGTGCTGCTTCCCGCGCTGGCAGAAACATTTATGGCAATGCATCATGCCATCACCACTGAACTGATCGGCGTTTCGGATAAATTCAAGCCACAGGTCGGGCAATTCCTGGCAGCAGATCCAATGATCGAAGGCCAGGAAGCGCTGCAGGAACGCATTAAAAAAGCCTGTGCTTATTTTGCCGAAAAAACCGACCTTCATATTTGCCAGGTGCTGCGGAATACCGAAATTGAAACGGATAACAAGGAAATCCGCAAACAACTGAGAGAAGCAGTAGAAAACCTATACCAGGAGGCATATATTAAAACAGCTTGTTTCAAAGCCTGTATGGATGGGTTTACGGTAAAAAGTTACCTCGGCGCCAAAGCCAAAGCCGCGATTGAAAAAATACAGCTGAAACCGGAAACAAAGCTAAAGTTGGCCGGTGTGTTGGGTGGAAAATCAGATTCGGGCCTGTTACAGGAACTGAAAAACTGGCGTGCTGCTATGGCCGAAGAAGAAGATCAGCCGCATTATATGGTGCTGCCTCAAAAAACCATGTACGATCTGGCCGGATACATGCCCGTTACACTCAGGGAACTCAGGGGGATTAAAGGCATGGGCAAAAAGAAAATTGCAAAATACGGTCCAGAAATTATCGGGATCATTCGCAACTACCTTCAGGTAAGCCACCTTGATACAATGGATGAGGAGTTGCCTGAAACAGATGCAGGGTTTGACGAAGATATTGCTGCACGAAAGCCTAAAAAGGAAAAAGGGCAAACCCAACGCCTGAGTTTTGAAATGTTCAAACAGGGGAAAACGATCGCTGAAATTGCCACAGAGCGGTCCTTGTCAGTAACCACCATCGAAAGCCACCTGGCGAGGTATGTGGCTGCCGGTCATTTACAGATTGAGCAGTTTGTTACCGACGAAAAACTCCGGATTATCTCAGCGTTTTTCCTGGAAACCGGGAGTAAATCCCTGACTGAAGCCCGCGAAGTATTGGGGGAGGAATATAGTTATGGCGAGCTGCGGATGGTATTGAGTTACCTGAATACAAGAAATGATGAACCTCCCGCTAAATATACTTTATAACGATTATAACTTAAAACAAGCAGATATATTCAGAAACACCAAAAAGGGATAACCACAGCGATTATGAATGTTTCATTTTCGGGAATCAGGGCAAGGCTTATTTTTACAATATTTTTATTTCAGTTACTCATGATACTGCCTTGTAATGTAGCAGGGCAGGAAGGATACCTGGAGAACGGGTATTACGTTTCGCTAGAGAATGATACAGTTTTTGGCAACCTCACAAACCAGGATGGCATGTACCTGGTATGCATAGATTCAAAAGGTAAAAAACACAAGTTCAGTCCATCCAGTATTAAGGGTTTCTGTCTTGATCACCAGGAATATACATCGCTTTTTATACATGAAATGAACTCAATACGTTATGTTGCAATTAAGGGGAAAGGATATTATACCTTGCTGCAATATGATTTTATGGGAAGCTATTCGACTTACGGACAAATGGGGCTAATGGGAGGAGCTGTTGAAGGGACCTTTAAGGCCAGGAACAGCGGATACTTTGTGATTAAAAAAATGAAAAAGGATATTATTCTCTTCCCAGTTCAAATAAGTGGAGACTGTCTCGGTTTTGAGACAGCCTCATTCTGAGCACCTTAAAAAAATATTCAATATGGCTATGCCGGAAGTTGAAGGTATAAATAATCTTTTCCCTGCGAATGGCTATTTCTTCTCCCCGGTCTTATCTTCCGGCGCATTTTGCACTTTAATTTTATCTTTACGTGTGATACCCGAAAGCACTTCAACATTAACACCGTCGCTCAGCCCGGTTTTGATGACCCTTTTCTTAAATACCTGTGGCGAAGTTTCAACTTCAACAGAGGCTACATCGCCATCGTATTTTACCAGGCTTTCCTGCACGGTAAGAACGCTGTCGCGGCGTTCGAGCACAATATCAGCATTGGCACTGTAACCGGCGCGGATAAACATATTGTTTTTTAGTTCAACGGCGGCACGGATCTCAAACTGGATGGCCCCGTTTTCTTCTACACCCTTGGGTGATATATGTTCAAGCCTGGCTTTGAATTTCTCGGTGTCGATTGCGCCTACCGTCATAATCAGTTCCATGCCCTCGTGCAGTTTGCCTACTTCTGATTCGTCGACCTTGCCTTTAAAAATCATTTCGCCCATGTCGGCTACGGTAGCAATGGTGGTGCCGTCGTTAAAGGTATTGCTTTCTATAACCGATTTGCCGACTTCTACCGGAACGGTAAGCACCATGCCTTCGATGGTGGAGCGGATGATGGTATTGCTGACAGCGCCCGAAGTTTTGCTGATGCCTTCGCGAATAAGCTGCAGGTTATTTTCGGCAGCATCAAGGTCTTCGCGGGCTGTTTTCAGTGCTACTTCGTAGGTTTGCATCTCCGCAAGGGCTATTACACGGTTGTCGTAAAGCGGTTTCTCCCGGTTGTAATTCTGCTCGGCATTTTCGAGGCTTATTTTGGCACGGTTCACCCGCGATTCGGCTTCGTTCAGGCTCACCATATTTGGGATGATACGCACCTTGGCTATCATATCGCCTTTTCTTACTTTTTGACCGGCTTCGACATATAACTCTGAAATAATGCCCGATACCTGGGGCTTAATTTCAATTTCTTTACGCGGAACAACTTTCCCGGTGGCTACGGTCTTTTTTATGATATTGTTAACCTGTGCGGTTGTGGTATCGTAAATAACCGGTTTTGCCTGCGATTTTTTATACAGGTAAACAATGGTACCTGCAAATATTACCAGGATAATGATGCCAATNNATGCTGAACTTTTATAGATTACTGTATTATTCGTACCTGAGTGCATCAATCGGTTTAATGCTAACAGCTTTTCGCGCCGGTATCAGCCCGGCAACCGCTCCTGAAATAACCAGGATTACCAGGGCGGTTAGTGCCATATTGAAATCGATGCTGGGATTTTTAAACATATCTGACTCGCTGCCTGACGACGTGAGTATGTAATTTACGCCTTCGAGGATCCCAACCCCGATTACCAGCCCGACATAGCCGGCAAATGTTGTAAGAAAAACCGATTCGGTAATGATCTGTGAAATGATATTCCAGGGTTTGGCCCCAATGGCCCGCTGGATGCCGATTTCTTTAGTCCGTTCTTTCACTATTACCAGCATGATATTGCTGATTCCGATCACCCCGGCCATAAGGGTTCCGATGCCTACAATCCATATCAGCCCGTTGATTCCCTGGAAAAGCCCTTTCATTTTATTATATTCTTTTTCCATGTTAAATGACCCGATAGCCTGAGGGTCGTCGGGCGAAACCGAATGGCGCCGTTTGAGCAGGGATGCAGCTTTTTCTTCAACTTCCGAGGCCGGAGTACCGGGTTTTGAAGTAAAGGCAAACCACCCGATTACATCGCCCCAGTTATAAACCCGTTGAAATGTAGTTAAAGGGATAAATATGCTTTGTTCCTTATCGCCCCCGAAATTTATCCCTGAATTTTTGGGTTTAAAAACGCCGACTACCTGGAAGTAAATGCCCTGTATCTGCAGGTACTGCCCGATGGCCTGTTCACCTTGCTTAAAAAGCACTTCGTACACCTTGTTCCCGATAACGGCGACCTTACGCTTTTCTTTAATATCGGCATGGTTCAGGAACCTGCCTGTGGTGATAACAACCGGGTCGATAAGGTTCCATTCGGGATAGTCGCCCATCACAGAAAAAGCTCCCGATTTGGTTCCACGTATCACGTTGTTTCCACTTTGCGATCCGCCGCCTTCGGTACGGGGTGCCAGGTATTCAATTTCAGGAATTTCGCGGCGCAGCGCCTCAACATCATCATTTTTAAAATTGTAATTCCTCGACCTGGGCAGTCCTTTGTAAGGAACAGATGTAGGCCGTGTCCACATAAAAACACTGTTGGTGGCAAAATCGCCAAAATCGCCGGTAACCCCGTTGCGCAGCCCATTGCCCGATCCCAGCATGATGACCAGCATAAACACACCCCAGAACACGCCAAATGCCGTAAAGAAAGTGCGAAGCTTGTTTTTCTTCAACGCACTCATTATTTCCTGCCAACGGTCGAGGTCAAACATGTTATTTTTTATTTTCTGTGATTAAAGTTTATTCAAATATTCCTCGCTGTTTCACAATATTTTCCCCGCTGGCTTCCTTAACTTGATCCGCTAGGAATTCCATACTCTTACTCGTCTCTCAGTGCTTCAATCGGCTTAATGGCCGCAGCCTTTCGTGCAGGGATAAACCCGGCAAGCGCCCCGCTGAAAACCAGCAGCAGCAAAGCATAAATGGCAATCCTGAGGTCGACGGAAGGATGGGAGAAAAATGGAGATTCGAGTTTGCTTCCCAGCGTTTCGAGAACCACAACGCCAAGCACCAGTCCGAAATAGCCGGCAAACGAGGTTATGAGCACGGCCTCCTGAAGGATCAGGCTGATAATGCTCCAGGGTGTTGCACCCATGGCCTTGCGGATACCTATTTCCTTGGTGCGGTCCTTCACAACGATCATCATAATATTGCTTACCCCAACTATACCGGCAATAATGGTTCCCATTCCTATAATCCAGATAAAAAGCCGGATGCTTGAGAACAGGCGCATCACTTTCTGGTAATTTTCAAGACTGTTCCAGGTGAAAATAGCCCGCGGATCGGCAGGATCGAACTTATGCAGTGTAGCCAGTTTCGATTTTACACTTTGTTCAATTAATTTGCTTTCCTCAACCGTTGCATCACCCACGGTTATTGCAATTGTGTTAATTCTGTTGTCGCCTGAAAATACCCGCTGCGCCGTAGTAATGGGGAGGTAAATGAGGCGCATATTGTCGTCGCCGTTATTGTCATCGTCAGTAAAGGTTCCAATCACTTTAAAAGGAACTCCATTTACATTGATGTATTTATTGATCGGGTCCTCTCCTTTAAAAAGCGCTTCCTCAACCTGGGTGCTGATGGTAGTAACCTTACGGAATTGTTCGATATCGGGTTGGTTGATATACCTTCCTTTTATAATTTTAACTTTTTCGATATCGCCATAATCGGGATATACATTTCGCACATTGAAATTTCCCGACTGCTTTTTGTAGGATAAGGTATTGGTTCCCCAGATGTTGTAACGCGAAGAGCTTTTGTCAATTCCTTTCACGCTGCTCTTCACGGCATCATAATCTTCGTTTACCAGTTGAATATTTCGGCCAGGTTTCATGCCTTTGTAGGGCAGGCTGGTTTGGCCGCTCCATACCCAGATGGTATTGGTGGCTGATGATTCAAATTCTTTTTCCACCCCATTTTGCAGGCCTTTGCCCGAACCAAGCAGGATCATTAGCATAAATATTCCCCAGGCCACGCTGAAGCCGGTCAGGAATGTCCTGAGTTTGTTCTTCCTGATGGTACTGAAGATTTCCTGCCATTTATCCGTATCGAACATCTTCCCTGTTTTAACTAAATGGTCCTAATTTGATTTTATATTTCGGTCTTTCATTTTTTTTACAACCTCATTCTGTATCCTTCAGTATTTTTCAGGATAACATTGCATCTTTCCCATTAAGTACTTCGCTTTCTATCAGCCCGTCTTTGAGGTGAATAATACGGTTGGTCATGTGCGAAATATCGTTTTCGTGCGTTACGATAATAATGGTAATGCCTTCTTTATTTATTTCTTTCAGGATCTGCATTACTTCGTAGGATGTGGTTGTATCGAGTGCACCGGTGGGCTCATCAGCCAGTATTACTTTGGGTTTCGAGATCAGGGCGCGGGCAATGGCGATACGTTGCTTTTGTCCTCCCGACAACTCATTGGGCATGTGTTCGGCCCATTCGGTAAGCCCCATCCGATCAAGATACTCCATGGCAATGCGGTTGCGCTTTTTGCGACCCACGTTCTGATAATACAGTGGAAGAGCCACATTTTCCATCGCATTTTTAAATGATATCAGGTTGAAGGACTGGAATACAAAACCGATATATTTATTGCGCAGCCCGGCAGCTTTGGTCTCGCTCTGGTTCCGGATCAGGGTGTTGTCAAGGAAATATTCACCGGTGTCGTGCTCGTCGAGGATGCCAAGTATATTTAGCAATGTGGATTTCCCCGAGCCTGAAGAACCCATGATGGATACGAATTCCCCAGCCTGTATATGCAGGTCAATGCCTTTGAGTACATGCAGCTTATTGGCACCGGTAACATACGATTTGTTAATTCCGTTCAAACGGATCATGCTTCAGATGTTTATGATGAAAAATAGGTTTTACCTGGTAGATTGGCGTATTAACAGTAACCGGAATTATTGTTGCTTTGAAAAGGGGTCTCAATACGGGCGCTGAACAAGTGATCCATGATTACATGCAAAAGCAGCAGCGAAAACTGCTTATCAGTAAATGGTATGACGCAGAAAGAGTTAAAGAGTTACACGGATCGAAAAATAAATTTGCTTACGGGTAGTAGCAAGGGCTATAGAGACTTTGATCCATGTGTTATGAGCTTTGTAACTGGGTGTTTTACATCAGGAGTTATTTTGCAGCAGCAGTATGCTTTTCGCAATATACCATATGGTCGTTGATCATTCCCGCGGCCTGCATAAACGCGTAGCAAATAGTAGAACCCACAAATTTGAATCCTCTTTTTATCAGGTCCTTGCTCATGGCATCCGATTCGGCTGATTTGGCCGGGATTTGTCTGAGGTCTGTCCAGTGATTGTATTTGGTAGTGCCCCCGGTAAACTGCCAGATGTACTTGTCGAAAGTGCCGAACTCCTCCTGCACCCTGAGAAAAGCCTGTGCATTGGTTACTGTCGACCTGATTTTCAGCTGGTTCCTGATGATGTGGGAGTCGAGCATCAGTTGCTGGATTTTATCTTCACCGTACTTCGAAATTTTAACTACATCAAAATTATCGAATGCCGCCCTGAATCCTTCGCGGCGATGAAGGATAGTTTTCCAGCTTAATCCTGCCTGGAAAGCATCCAGGATCATAAACTCAAAAAGCTTTTGGTCATCGTGCAGCGGCATGCCCCATTCGTTATCGTGGTATTCGATCATCAGCGGGTCGTTGCCGGGCCAGTTGCAGGTGTTGAGGGATTCCATAAGTTTGAAGTTAAAAGTTAAA
>DGQJ01000068.1:0-254 GCA_002389705.1 Bacteroidales bacterium UBA4417 | reverse complement strand
CGGCGTTTCATGCTTTGCGTTTCATGCTTTGCGTTTAAATGGCTGCGGCGTTCAATTGTTCATTTGATTTCCACATTAAACTTGCCGATTTCACCCGGTTTTATAATACCTTTCTCTGTAATAAAAGCGGTGATGTATTGAGCAGGAGTTACATCAAAAGCCGGATTTAGTGCATGCGAATCCGGCGAAGCCATGCGAATTGTATGCATTACGCCTTCGGAATCCGGCCCGGAATAGGTAAGCACTTCGTCCTC
>DGQJ01000349.1:452-4313 GCA_002389705.1 Bacteroidales bacterium UBA4417 | reverse complement strand
GTATATAAAGGTGTGTTCGGGGCACCGGTTGGTAATCCGCTTCCAAAATAAAGCCCGAGGTTCATTTTGAATGTTGGATTCATGGGCAGGTAATCCTGGAAAAATAACCCGAATGTAATGCGCTGGTCGGTAGGGCGTGGAATATACCCGGGGTAAATCGTAGCGCTGTCAACAGCAACGTCAGTGCCTCCGTTATGGATCACTTCGCCCGAAGCATTATAATATTCCTGGTACTGGTCAGCATATAAATCTTCTGCAGTTTTCATGTACGATAGACTTGCCCAGGATTCAACGCCTTTTACGAAATCACCATTCACCTTAAAGTCAATTCCATAGGCATAACCTTTCGATGCATTCTCGCCCAGGTACTGTATCCTTACATTGTCAACCTGGTAAGGAACCAGATCGGTTAAATATTTGTAATACACTTCGGTTACGTATTTAAACGGCCTGCCCCAGGCTTTAAAATTCCAGTCGCTCCCGGCCACGAAATGTATTGATTTCTGGGCCTGCAGGTTGGGGTTTAACTCTCCCTGCAGGTTTCGGAGTTCGCGGTAAAACGGGGGTTGGTAATAATAGCCTGCCGAAAACCGCAGCATAATATCTTTTTTCCATCTCGGTTTAAAAGATATGCTGGCCCGGGGGCTTACGATGAATTGCCGGTTGTAGTCCCAGTATTGAAACCTGACGCCAGCAGTGACTGCAAAAGCCGTTGAGTCTCGATCAATAGTCCAGGTATTTTGTGCAAAGGCGGTATAGCGGTTCGAATTGATACTGGCAGAAGTTTTCAGGTGATAATTCAGTTCAAAGTCGGTAAGGTTGCCAGGCTGGCCCGGTGTGCCAAAATTAGTTGGTACCGAGTAAAATGCTGAATCAACCCTTTGCCATTCGTTGATGCGGTCACTGATCATTTCGCGCTGGTATTTGATCCCCCAGGTGGCAAAATTATTGCCTTTCGAATAGCTGTAACGGTTTTCGAGGTTCATCACAGTCATTTCGAGCTGGTTACGGGCATGATCAAAATAACCCCCTATGCCTTTGGTTTCGATTACTTCAATTGAATCGCCTTCGGCAGGTTTGTTTTCGAGTAGTGCGATGTAGTATTCGGAAAGGATATCATAAGCCTCCGTTTCGGTGGAGTTGTAAGCCGAGGCAATCCATTTCACCAGCAGGTTCTGATTGGGTTTTTGGGTGAGGGTGATGGCACCCATGCGGCTTGCATAGGTATCTGCTTCACGCCCGTCGAAATACATGGTTAGGCGCAGGGGGGTAAAGTAGGTGCCGAAATTGGTTTCGCGCGATTCGGGAACCAGGTTATATTTGTTTGAAGAAAGGTAAGCCAGCACTGAAATTTCGAATTTTTTATTCAGCTCGTAAGTGAGAAGCGACTGAACATCAAGGAAAACAGGCATGTAATTTCCTTTGGTTTCGAGCGAATTGAGCAGATACTGGTTTGTCTTGTATCTGGCGCCGGCCAGGTAGGTAAATTTTTTATTTATCCCTGTTCCTTCAACATGGGCAGAAGCACCAAGCAGGCTGGCAGTAGCAGAAGCAGCAAAAGCGGTGGGCCTTTTATACTTGATATCGAGCACACTCGAAAGTTTGTCGCCATACCTGGCTTCGAACCCGCCGGCCGAAAACAATACTGATGAAACCAGGTCGCTGTTCAGGAAACTCATGCCTTCCTGCTGGCTCGACCGAACCAGGAAAGGACGGTATATTTCAATGTCGTTTACATATACCAGGTTTTCGTCGTAATTGCCACCGCGGACCGAATACTGCGAACTGAGCTCATTATTCGAAACCACTCCAGGCATTGTTTTGAGTAAGGCTTCGATACCGCCGCTCGCCGAAGGCAAGGCTGCTGCTGTGCGGGGATCAATCCGGGTAAGGTTCGAGTTACGCACCTGCCGGTCCTGAACAACTACTCTTTCGAGTTCGGTTGCAACGGAAAAAATAGTCCGGTTAACCCTCAGTTTTTCCCCCGCATTTACTTTTACGTAGGCGGTATCTGTTTTAAATCCGATAAATGAAAAAATGATTTTCACTTCCCTGGCCGCAGGAATCTGGAGGTTATAGCTGCCATCAGCGGCGGTAGATGTTCCGCCAGGGTATCCTAAAATACTTACGTTTACCAGTTCCACTGCCTGGCCTTTTTCGTCAGTAACTTTACCCGTTATCATGGCAGCCTGCTGTGCAAAAGCACCAATGCCGGAAAACAGCAGCAAAAATGTTACAAGCATTTCCGAAAAAAGCGACCGAAAATTTCGTGGTTTCAAGTTCAGGCGGGGATTGATATTTTAACGTTTTGAATACAGCGTTTCTCTACGAAGAAACGTCTTTTCTGCGAAAGTAGTATAAATAAAGGAATTGAAAAACTCCGAAATGGAGTTCGCGGGTGATATTTCTTATGTGCGGGGAAGTTCGACATTGTTAGCTGCAATCAGCCGAACGCGGGTTTGCTAATATTTTTTCTTGAAATCACCCCTCTTCCAGGCCTGTATAAACTTAGCCCAAGCAATTGGATTCAGCAGGTTGTTAGGCATGGTTTGCCCCCTGTAATACAATTTATCGGCCTGGGCACTCATATAGTTGTGGTAACTCTGACCGGGTGTAAATCCATAGCGTTCGGGGTCGTAGTTGCGGCCGTATATTTCGCGCATTTCCATATAGGCAAGGTTACGGCGCGCAATTTCAATATCGTCGTCGGGAATTTTAAGGGTAAGAAAAGCATGCCTGAATTGTTCCTTGCTGGGCCAGGGATAAATTACCGTTTCGGTGAGCATTATGGTATCCGACGACATCACCTGTATGAGCGAATACCGGTTTTGGGTAAGGGTATCGGGAATGCGGAACAAGCCCGATTTATAACCTACCGCCGAAAAGGAAACAATATCGTTTTTGTGTACTACCAGCGAGAAGAATCCCCAATAATCGGATGTTGTCCCTCTTCCTGTTTTTGCAACGGATATGTTTGCAAAAGGTACAGGCCTTAAACTGTCGGCGGTAACTACAACCCCCGAAAACTGCACAAGGTCGTCGTATCGCTGCGGATAGGCTTTAAATGCTACGAACAACAACAGAAAAAGCAGAAGGGTTGGGGTGCTGGCTTTCATTAATTGCAAAGATATTTCTTTTCTGTTGCCTGCGAAAGCAAAGCCGGCCAGTTTTCAAAAAATATGTTAAAGCTCATTCGTTGAAATCAACAAAAAAAGCTGTCACCCAAAAGGGAAACAGCTCTGGCAATATTCATTACAAATGTCTACTTGTTGATGAGAAAACCTTTTTCGCGGGCTTCTTTAAGACATGCAGTAATACCGTTTTTATTGATATTACGCAATGCTGCAGTCGAAACTTTCAGCGTAATCCACTTGTCTTCTTCAGGAATATAAAATTTCTTGGTTTGAAGATTTGGGTAAAACCTGCGTTTGGTTTTAATATTTGAATGGGAAACTGAGTTTCCAACAATCATTTTCTTTCCGGTTAATTCGCAAACTCTTGACATAGTTTTAGGCTTTTCAAAATGGAGTGCAAAGGTCTGTATAAATTTGTAAATATCAAAACATTCTATAAAAAATCTTTAAGAATGTTTGGGTTGCTGCAAAATGAAGTATTGGTTTTAGTTTATCATTTTGATAAACAGTGTTTTAAGCAAAATATTTCTGGCAAAACTTTCCTGAGTTTATAAATGAGTCGGAAACGTGTCGTTCAGAAATAGGGTGTACGCTTAATTGCTAAACCAGGGACAATCGTTTTGCAATGTTTTGATTACTCAGCCAGTTTTGCCCGCAACATATTGAGTGCTGCAATGGATGCCTTACGGATGTTACGCCCGCGATGATCTCCAAACAGGAATTTCTT
>DGQJ01000349.1:0-415 GCA_002389705.1 Bacteroidales bacterium UBA4417 | reverse complement strand
TCAACACCTGGTGAGGCACCCCCAATAACTGTTCTTTTATTTCGTTGGCATAGGCTACTACCGATCCCTTAAAATAATCGGAACTTCCGGCAATGCTGGTAATGAGTTGCGCGATATTTCCACCGGTGCAGCTTTCGGCAGTTGAAAGGGTCATTCTTTTTTTGCGCAACAGGTCGCCAACCACAGATTCGATGGTATCGTTATCGTAACCGAAAATGTATTTGCCTGCCAGCGGATACAGTTCATTTTCTGCATTTTGAATGGCTTGTTGCAGCATGTTTCGGTCTGTTCCCGAAGCGGTAAGCCTGAGCCTGACCATACCCGGCTGTGGCAGGTAAGCCAGTTTGATAAAAGGTGGCAGCGCATCTTCCCAGGGCTCAATCAGCGCTGCAAGAAACGACTCGCCAACTCCTTC
>DGQJ01000197.1 GCA_002389705.1 Bacteroidales bacterium UBA4417 | reverse complement strand
AAGATGATATAGTTTTTGAATCCGCTACTCAAAATAAACAAATCGATATCAAATTAATAAAAAATGGTAAACGGTATGAAGGTACAATAGCCACCGATAGCCTGACCAGGGCTGTAACCTTCAATTTTACTTCCGGCACTGTCAATTGGGAAATGCAGGATAGAAAACTGGTACTTACATCAGGAAAAGTAGATATTAACGATAGTGTGGGATATGTTACCCCTCTTTATACCCGCGAGGGAATTGAATATAGTTACAGTAATTATTTCTTAGGTAAATACCTGGGTGAGTGGTACTACAATAACCTGGGCTTGTCAAATAAAAAGAAAGCTACTGAATATTTTCGAAGGGAACTGGAAATCTATCCCGATGCTTTCAACAGGGTAATAGAGCATCTGTCTGTTGCCATGAAAGCATCTGATCCTGCAGGCTATAATGCTTTTGTTACCAATGAGCTAAATAAATTGTTTGAGCGAGGTTTGAAATCTGAAACGGATTACCGTATAGTTTCTATACTCACGAACGGTTTAAATCTGAAAGGATTAAGCAAATACTTCGCCGGGCAAATTAAGGAAAAATTTCCTACAGGTGGCTGGTACGAGACGATGAGCAATGCATGGGATGAGTTTAACGCAGAGCAGGATTTGGCTAAGAAGGAAGCCCTGATGAATACTTACATCGACAATTTCAACAAATCAACTTTCGAGAATAAATTATCTCTGTCGGGGACCGGTGGTTCTCCACGACCTACAAGAAGTACTTTCCTGGTTGCGTTATTACAGAATGATAAGCTTGATGACTATAAAAAATACCGGCAGCAATATAAGCTTACGCCTGAAACCTCACCATCCATCTATTATTCTTACAGGAGTGAATTGGATGAATTGTTAACCCGAAATAAGTATCCTGATTTTACAGAAAAGCAGGCGCTTGCGTACATTGCTTGTTATAAAGAACGGCTCCGGCTAATCAACGAAGGCAAACCACTACAATCAACAACAGATGATCAATACATGACACAGGACTGGAAAAAGTCAGTGGCGATCAATGCATTGGTAACATTTTCAGATTTCTGCGCCGGCATGTACTCACAGTATGGCAACGACAAAAAAGCATTCACCTGTATGCAGGATGCAATGAATTATTTGCACATGTTACCATCTGGTTTCTGGAAGAATCCTGATTTGAATACCCACTATAGCCTCTTAGCAGAAAAGGTATTGCCACCGGCAAAATGTAAAGCCGAAGTTGAAAAACTAGTCGCCACCGGAGCCTGGAAACCTGAAATGATAGAAGTGCTGAAACGCATCTATGTGAAAGAAAACAAAAGTGATGCAGGGTTCGACGCGTATATCAAAACAGTAAAAAAGTCGCAGATAGATGAGCTTAAAAAATCATTGGCAGCTACCATGCTGAACGAACCATGCCCCAAATTTACACTCAACGACCTTGATGGGAAACCGGTAAGTATCGACGATTTTAAAGGAAAGATAGTGATACTCGATTTCTGGGCTACCTGGTGCGGACCTTGCAAAGCCAGTTTCCCGGGAATGAAAAAGTTACAGGAAACTTACCAGAGCAATCCCGATATTAAGATTTTGTTTGTCGATACTTTTGAAAGATTTGCTACAGCACAGGAAAACCTGGACAAGGTGAAAGAGTTTTTAACACAAAATAATTACCCTTTCCAAGTACTAATGGATAGCCAGAGCAAAACAGCAGCCGCTTTTAAAATGAACAGTATCCCCACCAAATGCATCATCGACAAAAACGGGAACCTCAGGTATAAAATTACCGGTGCCGAAACCAATGAAGGTAAGCTTCTCGACGAAATGAATGCAATGATTGAATCCATTAAATAGCTATTTAGCTGATTATCTGTAGGTAACCGGCATTCAAAAATAAAACCTGTTAAGGGTTCTTTGAAAAGTTTGGTTGGTTGAGGTTTGGTTTATTTGGTCAGATGCACTACAGGATTGGTAGTATTGTTTTTAAGTAATTACACTTCTGCCTGCATCATTTGCCTGCGCTTCCTGCCGCCTGGTTAACGGCAGGAAGCAAAAGGCAACGTTTACATGGGGAATGAAAGCCTCTCAACACAAACAAGGAATTCCATAAAATAAATTTAGTTGCCCAAACCCTTAAATCGCAAAATAACCAATATCGAATTTAAGCAAATTAATGTTAACTGTCTTAAAACAATCCCGGATGAAAATACAATTCTTTTTGCCTTTTATAACACTAATTTTATCTTCCTTTTGCAGCCTGGCACAACAGGGACAGCCTATCCCAACCGATCCTTTGGTAAGGACCGGTAAACTCAGCAACGGATTAACCTATTATATCCGCCATAACGAACTGCCAAAGCAACGTGCCGAGTTTTTTATTGTCCAAAGAGTTGGCTCAATCCTGGAGGAAGAGACCCAACGGGGTCTGGCACATTTCCTGGAACATATGTGTTTTAACGGGACTAAGAATTTCCCTGGCAATACGATGATACAGGAACTTGAAAAGAAAGGTATCAAGTTCGGGCAAAATGTTAATGCGGCGACTGGTCTGGATCAGACTGTTTATAATCTATCCAATATCCCCGTAAACCGCGAAGGAATTGTTGATACTGCCTTACTTGTGTTACACGATTGGTCGGGATTTGTATCGCTTACAGACAAAGATATTGATGATGAACGCGGTGTGATCCGTGAAGAATGGCGAACCACAAACACCGGCGACAGGCGGGTACAGGCTCAATATATTAAAGAAGTATTTGCCGGAACCCAGTATGCTGAACGTTTACCAATAGGCCTCATTGAGGTGATCAACAACTTTGTTTACCAGGATCTCAGGGATTATTATAAAAAGTGGTACCGTCCTGACTTACAGGCTATTATCGTGGCAGGTGATATTGATGTGGATAAGATCGAATTAAAAATAAAACAGCTTTTTGCTGATATACCAGCCCCTGTTAATGCTGCTCCTCGTCCTCAGTTCCAGATACCCAATAATACGGATCCGATGGTATCAGTTGCCAGCGATCCGGAAGTAACCAGGACATTGGTTAATATTTTCTGCAAGAAAGACGCTACACCGGATGCAATGAAAACGAGCCCGGAATATATGAGAATCCAGCTTATTAATAACCTGGCTGCAACCATGTTTAACCAACGTATGTATGAACTTTCACAACAACCTGATCCTCCTTTCACCGGGGCTTTTGGTAGAATGAGCGATTTCATTCTTACACCAACAAAATGGGCATGGGCTGTAAGTGCCGCCCCAAGGAGCAATAAAGATTCGGAAGTTGCACTTCGTGCGCTGATTACTGAAAATGAGCGTCTGCGTAAGTATGGGTTTCTCGAAAGCGAATTTGGACGCGCAAAAATAAGTATTCTCAGAGGGTATGAAACCACTTTCAATGAACGCGAAAAACAGGATAACGCCTACTATGTGAACAAATATGTTGAATTATTTCTCACCAATGAACCTGCGCCGGGTATAGAATGGGAATATAATTTCATTAAGAGCCAGTTAGCTGCTATCACCATTGGGCAGGTAAACCAGTTGGCTAAAACCTTCGTAACCGATACTAATATGGTATTTGTTGTAACCGGGCCTAAGAAGGATGACTTGATTCTGCCTACGCGTGAACAGATACTTACTGCCTGGAATGAAATAAGGAATGAAAAAATCAGCCCTTACGTTGATGCCGTTTCGGATAAACCTTTATTGGATAAAAAACCTGTAGCCGGTAAAATAACGAAGAAGGAACAAAAACCATTCGGGTACACCCAGTGGACACTTTCGAACGGGGTAAAAGTTTTGATTAAAAAAACAGATTTCAAAAAGGATCAGATCCTCATGTCGTCCTACAGCCCGGGAGGGTCATCATTATTCAGCGATGCGGATATACCTTCGGCCATGGCAATCAATAATGTTATTCCACTGGGTGGCGTTGGGCAGCTGAGCAATATCGAGCTTGACAAGTTCCTGACAGGCAAAATGGTTGATGTGAATCCCTCGGTAAACAGGTTAAATGAAAAAATTACCGGGCAGTCGTCGCCAAGAGATTTTGAAACTATGATGCAACTCACTTACCTATACTTTACTCAGCCACGTATGGACCAGGATGCCTTTGATACCTGGAAATCGAACACAAAATCCAGGATAGAAAATGCTTCATTAAATCCTATGATGAGCCTGAGGGATACCATAACCAAAATAATGACAAACAATAATCCACGGGGACGTAACATGAACCTCGACCTGTTGAGTAAGGTTGATTATAACAAGGTTATGGAATTATATAAAAACCGTTTCGCTGATGCCAGCGACTTTACCTTTTTTATCACCGGAAATGTGAATGCCGATAGTATAAGTACTTTGGTGGAAACCTACCTCGGAAGCTTGCCTTCCATGAAACGTAATGAAAAATTTAAAGACCTGGGAATAAATCCAGAGAAAGGAAAGATTATAAGCCATTTCGATAAAAAGCTGCAAACTCCCAAAACAACCGTGGTAGCGATTTATACAGGAAAAATACCGTATACGCTCGAAAACATGATATTGATGAATTATCTGCAAAGTGTGCTTACCATTATTTATACCGAAAACATCCGCGAAAAAGAAGGGGGCAGCTATGGTGTGGCTGTGCAGGGAAACCTAAACAAATTCCCCAAAGAGACTTTCAGTTTCCAGGTAAGCTTTGATACTGATCCGGCCAAGGCCGCGAAGCTGTTAGGGTTGGTTTATGATGAAATTAACAGGATAAAAGTTCAAAGTCCGGGCGAAGAATATGTGAGCAAGGTCAAAGAATTTTCCTTAAAAGATCATCAGGAACAATTGCTTAATAACGATTATTGGTCAGAAACAATTTCGGGCCTTTTTACGCTTGGGATTGATACACATACCAAATATGACAAAATAGTTGCATCGGTTACACCAGCCATGATCCGTGATTTTGCAAAAAAAATATTCTCGCAGGGTAATATCGCTGAAATTGTAATGAGTCCTGAGAAATAAAATTTGATCCAGTTTCTTAAAATGCTATAAATGAGTTACGGAATGAATAAAATTATCAAAAGCAGTCTTTGGGTATTGTTGCTGATACTGGCTTTTCAGAAAGTTTCAGCACAGATGCTGGAGCCGGTAAAATGGTCGTTTAAAACAAATCGTTTCAACGATACTACAGCGGAATTGCAGTTCATAGCCAACATCGACCAGGGCTGGCATTTATATGCGCAGCATTTGCCTGAGAATGGCCCGTTGCCGCTGCAATTTAACTTCGATAAAGTTAGCGGGGCAAAACTGATTGGGAAAGTAGCCGAACCCAAAAGCCATGAAGAATACGACCCCATGTTCGAAATGAAGGTTAAGTACTTTGTGGCCAAGGTTGTATTTACACAAAATGTCAAAATAACAAGTAATAAGCCTGTTACGCTTAAAGGATCGATGTCGTATCAGTCTTGCAACGATAACAGCTGCATACCCGGCGACATAGAGTTCTCATTTACCCTCGAAGGAGCGAAGACAAGTAAACAAGAGACTAAAGTTGTACAAGCTGATACAACAACAACTACGAATGATACTGTGAAGCAGTCGGTTTCAGTTCCGACTGCTGTAGCATCAGTAACAGATAACCAGGCTACAGGCTCAGCGACACAATCGCTGTGGTGGTTTTTCCTGCTGGCCTTCGGTGCGGGACTTATCGCCATACTTACGCCCTGCGTTTTCCCGATGATCCCCATGACGGTTTCCTACTTTATGAAAGCAGGTTCAAACGGCAAAGTACAGGCTTCAATTTACGGAATATCAATCATTGCCATTTACACCCTTTTCGGTACCCTGGTTGCCGTACTTTTTGGCGCCGAGTTCAGCAACTGGATTAGCACGCATTGGATACCCAATGTACTATTCTTCCTAATCTTTGTGATTTTTGCCGCTACTTTTTTCGGGTATTTCGAAATTACTATGCCAAACTGGTTAGTTAATAAATCTGTTTCGGCTGAGGATAAAGGAGGAACCATCGGCACTTTATTTATGGCATTTACATTGGTGCTGGTATCGTTCAGTTGCACTGGTCCCATCGTAGGAACCATCCTGGTGCAGTCCGTTGGCGGACAGATACTCAGGCCCATAATCGGAATGCTTGGCTTCTCACTGGCTTTTGCGTTGCCATTCACTTTGTTCGCCTTGTTTCCACAATGGCTTAATAAAATGCCCAAGTCGGGCGGATGGCTCAATTCGGTGAAAGTGGTATTAGGCTTTATCGAACTTGCCTTCGCACTTAAATTCCTGAACGTTCCTGACCAGACTTACCATTGGGGAATTCTCGATCGTGAAATCTATCTTGGATTCTGGATTGTGATTTTCACCATGATGGGATTTTACCTGCTGGGGAAAATCAAATTCCCACACGACAGCGAATACCCGGTGGTGAAATCGTTCCCGCGTCTAGTGCTCATTATAGCCACTTTTACTTTCGTAATTTACCTGGTTCCCGGACTTTGGGGCGCACCATTGAAAGGTATTTCCGGATGGCTTCCTCCTATGGAAACACAGGATTTTGATATTACTGCTATTGTGCGCGAAAATACAGGCAACGGTGGTACTGAAAGTAAAGGGAATATTGCCGATGCTACAAAATACAGCAATACAGCACTGAAATTACCACATGGTCTGAAGGGATATTTTGATTACGATGAAGCTCTAAAAGCTTCCAAAGTCTTGAATAAGCCTGTATTTGTCGATTTTACCGGTCACGGCTGCACCAATTGCCGCGAAATGGAAAACCGCGTTTGGAGCGATCCGGAAGTTCTGAATCGGCTGCGTGAGAATTTCATCATTGTTGCCCTGTATGTGGATGATAAGGTAATTGAAATGCCGAAAGAAGAATGGTATATCAACAAAGCCGGACGTGAAGTGAGGTTGCTGGGCCAGAAAAACACTGAGATACAGATTGAGAAGTTTGGCGCTAATGCACAGCCTTTCTATGCCATTTTGGATGGCGACGGCAAATCACTGGTTCAGCCGCATGCGTACGATCTCGATATCGCTTCATATATCATGTTCCTGAATGAAGGGTACAACGCTTATAAACGAATAGTGAATAACAAAAAGTGAAAAGTAACCTCACTATAAGATAATCTCCGGGTTGTGGTCACCCCTCTCCTTTTGCAAGAGCCTTTCCATAAATTACAATATTTAAGTAAAGACAACAGTATGAACACAAATTTCAACGATTATTCCACATTATTCAACTTTATTGAATGCTTTGCCCCGTCAGGCTTCAACAATATTAATACTGACCATCCGATGATACTGAAAACTGAAAAATTCATGGCAGAGAAGAATCAGTTTCTGACTGTTTCGGACATGATAGAGTGGAAGTTTCTGTATACCAGTAACCGAAGTTTCCAAATGCTGGGTATCGAACCTGCTGACTTAAATCCTTACCATCTGATAGATGCAATCCACCCGAATGATACACTACGGCATAACCAAAGCCTGGTTAAAATATTTAACCTGGTAAGCGAACTTTTCAACACCGGGAAAGGCAGTTCTGTATTGTCAACAAATTTAAAATTTCGAAATCCTGCGGGTAAATATTCAAATATGCTTGTTCAAAGTTATTTGTTTTATGCCAGGTTTCCGCACAAAACGGTTTATAGGCTACAAGTCCACACTAATATTGATCATTTCAAAATTATGGGCAAAGGATTCCATTATTATGTCGGCAACGATCTCTCTTACTTTAAATACCCGGATAATGAACTGTTAAATATGGGCTATATGTTAAGTAAGCGTGAACTTGAGATCATAAAGCTGGTTGAGGCCGGATTATATACTGAGCAAATTGCTGAGAAACTGTTCCTAAGCCCGAATACAATCAAAACACATCGCCGGAATATACTTCATAAAGCAGGAAAGGCATCCATATCGGAACTGGTTTATGACCTGATGTAAAGAAGGGCGATTTTTTCGGCTTATTTAGGCAATTGCTCTTATGTAAATACTTCATCCTAATGAGGTACAAAAAATAACAAAGATACTTTCACTTTACATAGTTTCTATAGCATGGAGAGTTTAGCAGAGCGAAGTAAATGAAGAAATCCGGCTCTTTTTGGTCAAGAAGTAGTTATAATTGATTTAATGATAAAAAAGCTTCAAGGGTTCTCGTTTTTATAATTTTGTTAGAGATTAGTTATAGTAAAAGTATTAATCTGCAACATTTGGCTTCAAAGTAATTGCCGGAAATTGTTCAATAAATGCGTATCCTAATGAAATTCTGAACAGCTTGATTGACATTTAAATAAATTAAAAATTGAATAATATGAAATTTAGACAAAAATCAAAACTAATTGTCATGGCACTTTTGAGTGTACTGACGGTGTTGACTTCGTGCCAACAAAAAGAACAGAAGCAGGAAAAAGTGCAGCTGGGAATGACTACAACTATTCCTGAAGGGATTGCAATTCCTGATAAGGTAGAAACAAGGATGGGTACATTAAATTTTCGCGATGGTTTTCCTGACAAAGCTACAGTAGAGAAGTTGTACGACAATTTGGATTTTCAAAGAGCTGTACAATCCTATTTATTAGCTCTGCCTGCAGTAAGCATGATGGGATTAAGGGAAGGATTAACCAAACTTGGACCAGCCAATTTCACGATTCCGACTTTTGAAACCATGATGGATTCACGTTCGCTGTTTTTAACTGCAAACGCAAACACTGCTTATACATGGATATGGATTAACCTGCATGATGGTCCGTTAGTGGCAGAAATTCCTCCTATGACTTTGGGAATGATAGATGATTTCTGGTTTCGTTATGTTACTGATATTGGAATAGTTGGTCCGGATAAAGGCAAAGGTGGGAAATATCTGTTATTGCCTCCCGGTTATAAGGGCGAAGTACCAAACGGTTACATGGTTATAAATGTTCCTACATTTGAGTCAATACTGGTTTGGCGGAATTTCCCGGTTAACGGTGATATCGCACCTGCTATTGAGAACCTGAAAAAACTGACAAAAATCTATCCTTTAAACCAAGCAAAAAATCCGGCGGCAAACACTTTTGTAAATGTTTCAGGAAAGGATTTCAGTACCATTGCCCCGGCAGATTATACCTTCTGGTATTACCTGAACACTGTTGTTCAAAATGAACCTGTTGAGTCAATGGACCCGGTAACACTTGGCTTTTTCGCTTCTATTGGAATCGAAAAAGGCAAACCTTTCGCACCGGACGAACGCATGAAAAAAATACTAACGGAAGCAGCATTTGTTGGTGATGCAACTGCGCGTACACTAACCTATCAAAGTCGCATACCCGAGGCATTTTATTATCCGAACAGTACCTGGCGTCAGTGGCTTGGAGGGTATAAGTTTGAATCACAACCGGGAGTGCGCTATCTGGATGCATCCGCATTTTTCTACTTTTATGCCACAGGCGTAACCCCTGCCATGGAAGCAAAAATGGTTGGCCAGGGTTCGCAGTATGCTGTGGGCATTGTCGACTCCAAAGGCAATCCGCTCGATGGCGGAAAGAATTACAGGCTTCACGTGCTGCCAAATGTTCCTGCCAAGGATTTCTGGTCAGTTATTTTATATGATAACCAAACACGTTCCATGCTTCAAACGGATCAGAAATTTCCGATGGTTACAAGCCAAAACAAGAATCTGGTTAAGAACCAGGATGGTTCTGTAGATGTTTATTTTGGCCCCAAGACCCCTGCCGGCAAAGAAAACAACTGGATTCAAACTGTACCGGGTAAAGGATGGAATACGTTATTCCGTCTTTATGGACCTTTGGAACCATGGTTTGCAAAGACGTGGAAATTATCAGAGATTGAGGAAATTTAATAAGATAATTCAATAGGAGTATTTGCTTACCCCGCAAATACTCCTGTCTATGGCATAATAAGCTGCAAATTGATATGCCGGTGAATTCATCCAGTTCACGGGGTGGCAACGAGTCACTCCGTGAATACTTAAAACCGTTTTTTCTTCCATGCCGGGAATAGTCCGGAAGCTAAAAATATCAGCACCGCTGATAGAAATGATTTATTGATTATCACACCGTGCTCTCCGGTTGTCGTGCTGCGAATAATTCCTTCATCATTTGATTAACGGTGTTTATTTCTGTCTCTGGCAAGCATTTTTCAATATCCGCTTCACTTATTATCTTCTACAACGCAGTTTGAAGCTCATTAATATTAAAATCTTTGTCCTTAACTTCCTGCTCAAGTTGGTTAACGCGTGCAGCTAACGGATTTCCTTTCGGATCTGCTGTCCGGGACACGCTATCGCGTAACCGATCTCAAGAAAGAAGTTGTAGCTTAATGCTTTTGGGCAAGCCACTATTCGTTCCACCAAAATGTTATCCTTAGTTAACATAAGTTGCACCGTTGTTGGATCGCAATCAATGCGTTCAGCTAATACTTTATAATTTATATTGGATTTCTTTAGTTCCCTTGCCAATATTTCGCCCAGGTTTATCTTTTGTGTAGCCATTATCAAACATTGACCTCTTACAGTTAAGCATTGACCTCTTATAGTCAAACATTGACCTCTTACACTCAAACAATGACCACTTACAGTTAAGCATTGACCTCTTACACTCAAACATTGACCTCTTACAGTCAAACAATGACCTCTTACAGTCAAACAATGACCTCTTACAGTCAAACAATGGCGTTTTACAGCTAAACATTGACCTCTTACAGTCAAACAATGACGTCTTCTCAAACAATGACCTTTTACAGCTAAACATTGACCTCTGACAAGCGGTAAGGGTCTGTTCAATGAACGGAAGTGTCCAAAAATCTGTGTAAGTAGTTAAATATATATTTGTTAATTAAAGTGTTTCTGAACAATGCAGTTATGAAAGACGCCTTATCATGTAATACTGCTTTTTTATGATCACTGATTTATATGTGATATTTCCCTGTTGGATGATACATGCGGGTTTATGTTTAATTATATTTCGCATTTGCTTTCTCCGGATTATCCAATGCTTTTACTGTAAATAAAAGCTTTGGTGATTCGGTGCCGGTAAACGTTGCTTTTAATAAGACTATATGCTTGCCAACAGTGAGTATTGGAATTTTCTGCCCCAACGCTATCGTGTTTTTTTGTTTGCCTTTATTGTCGAACACTCTCAAAGCTGTTCCATCAAAGATGAGCGTTTCGTCCGGTTTTAGCTCCTGTTCAATTTCCAATTCTGTATAATTATCAAGTTGTAACCTGATTTTCTTTACACTTCCTGAAGTTCCTTGTACATCAATTTTGAACTGGAAAGGCTGCTCAAATGATTGCAGTTCAAAATTACATTCGGTATTTACAGGTGCCCCGGGCTGCAGGTTGAGTTTTTCGTGAATAAACGGGCCAAAGGTTTTATATTGAAATAAATTCCATTCCTTTTCATTCACCTTTTCAAGATGGAATTCGTTGTTGGGGTTTTTCATCCTTTCCATTTGGTCCTGCGAAAATGCCTTTGCCAGGCGGGCAGTTTCCCATTCGCGGATAGCATCCAGAAGCTGTCCGCCAATCGGGTTGTTTTTGATGGATTCCGGATTAGCAACCATAGCGAAACCTGCATCATATCCTGCGGCTCTTGCCAGCATCCATTCCATTTCCGCCAGCATTGTATTTTGAGTAAGCAAATACCATCCAAGCATATGCGGTATAAAATTCCTGTCGAAAAGTTCCTGGTTACTGATACGGTATTCCTGCATACTCTCCTTAAATCCTCCGTACCAGGGTTCGCCCCAGTTGCAAAAAGTATTGATATGCCAGTAGTAGGTTTTTGATAAGCTGGTACCGTTCAACACTTCATGGTCGAGGTGATCGTAAAAATCTTTGGCAAAAAGGTTAAGGGCATAATCACCCTGTCCTGAAGCCAGGCAACCTTCGTGTCCATCGAAATCCAGATGGCTGATCCCTGTCTCATTAAAGAAAGTGGTAAGGTTTGAAGCAATTTCCCGCTGTAATTGAAGGTTAGGGAAAAACACTTCGTAAGCATGATCATAAAGTTTACTCACAGTATCGTTAGCGGGATGTGCCGTAGCTTTTGTTTTAAAAGCACCGCGCTGGCAGTCGAGTAATTTGTAGGGTGGCATTTCGGTAACGGACTTATAACGGATCAGCTCTTTGCCAATTTTAACCGTATGCAGCCAGTTATTTTCTTTTTTGTCGAAATACGCTTTGGTCGAAACCGGGATTTCAGTTGTATTTTCATCAACATTTCCTGTCAGAACACCAAAACCGGTTATTGCCAGGCGATCGTCGGGCACAGGCGAAACGTAAGCGTCAGTTGTATTGATGAAGTTTGTAAGCGTATGCACGCCAAAATACAAACCTGCATCTTTTGCTTTTTGTGCACATTTCTTTATTCCTTCCTTACCGGAGGGGAAATAATCAGGATTCAGGTCATAGTGTCCCCAATTCAGGAAAGGGCCTTCATGGTATAAACTGATCAGGCCGGCTCTTTTTGTAAATGCGATCATTTCGTCGATTTCACTTTCCTTAAATCCTGCAATCAGGTACGATCGGCCCCTTTGGATGGCTTTTTTCGCCCAAACACCTTGTATTGTCGGATGCGGCAGCCCTTCAACCAGCTCAATTTGTTCAATTAAATCCAGTGTGCTGTTTACATCGCACATGAAAAGCGATATCTTACTTCCAACCACGGTTTCGCCTTTTATGGGTGCAACAGGAGTGTTTTTAAATTCACCACCCCATGTATCCACATTGCGGGGCTTGTCCCTGTTTATTGAATATGCCTGCAGTATGCTGCCCCAATCTCTTTTCACAGCTGCATTACCCCGGCTCCAGGTCATGCCTTCTTTATTATATTCACCACCCAGTGTTTTCGGATTTAATACCTGTATCCCAAAGCCTACTTCATCGTTTCGTACCACCCCTATTATTTCGCCGATTATCTTTGCTATTGTTGTTGGAACCGGCCCCCAGATCAGTCCATCAATTTTAGCTGCTGGATCCGCTTTTATTACTTCAAAAGTGAGGTGCGTCGCGCGGGTTGTAACTTTCACTTCAACTTTTGCTTTTATTTCGGCGTAAGTTACAGTTATGACATTCCTGGAAATGTCAAATTTAAAGGATTGAGGCAATACTCTTTTTTGATTGCTTATCAGCGNNATCAGTAAGCTCAGTAAAGCGTGCCTGCTTATCGAAGCTAACTTTTAAACTGCCGGCTGTAAAAGTAGTTTGCGCTTTAACAGAAAGCAACAACTGAAGTGAAATCAGAAACAGGCTGACTTTTTTCATGGAGAAGTTAAATTTTAGATCAATTGGAGATAAATAAATTGCTCAAATATAGGAAATGATTTCAGAATCAAATTATAACCATGGTGCTATTAATATGACATTTATCAGAAAATCAAGGGCAAGCATTTACAGTTCTTTCTTGATGAGTTTTGCTGCAAACTGAAACGGAGATTCTCTGGATTAAGGCTATGGGATAGGCTTGCTAAATGGATGACC
>DGQJ01000235.1 GCA_002389705.1 Bacteroidales bacterium UBA4417 | reverse complement strand
TTTAAATTCCGTGCCAATAACGCCTGGAAAATTGATTTTGGAATAGATGCAGAAGGGAATATCCAATATGCCGATAACCCACTTTATCCTTATAACGGAACCCTGATGAACCTTACAGTTCCTTCGGATGGCAATTACACCATCACACTCGATTTGCACATGCCAGGACAATATTCCTACAAACTGAAGAAAAATTAATTCTCAGTGGCAAGCTGTAAACAAAAATGCAAAAATAATCGTTACTGAACTGTAATATCGGTAGTTGCAATATGGAGGCAAATCTTCAAGAATGAACATCTACGCTGAGTATAATTAACGATTGCTAAAATAAACGAAATGCATCTGAAACCTTATAAAACGGTAATTGTAATGATAAATATCATTGTGCCCGTAATGCTTTTACTCTTCGGAAGTTGTGCAAAAAACCCGGATGATCCTATTGATAACAATCATAATACCAATACCGATCCTGCACAGTACGGCACTCCTTTTGCAGGCGTTCCAGCCGCTCCTGATGCAGTTATTTACCAGGTGAACATGCGGAGTTTCAGTTCGTCGAGAAATTTTCAGGGGGTAATTGCCCGTCTTGATTCAATAAAAAGCCTGGGTGTGAACGTGATTTATCTCATGCCGGTTCACCCGGTTGGCCAGGAAAAATCGGTTAATTCGCCATATTGTGTTAAAGATTATAAAGCAGTGAATCCAGAATTTGGTACGCTTGATGATCTGCGTTCACTTATTACCGGGGCACATAACCGTGGTATGGCAGTTATACTCGATTGGGTAGCCAATCACACTGCCTGGGACAATAGTTGGATAAGCAATACGTCGTGGTATGTAAAAAATTCTTCGGGAGTAATTCAAAGTCCGAATGGATGGAACGATGTGGCACAACTTAATTTCTCCAATTTCGAAATGCGCAAGGCCATGATAAAAGCCATGAAATATTGGGTTTATACAGCCAACTGTGATGGTTTCAGGTGCGATTATGCGGATGGCCCTCCTGCTGATTTCTGGAAACAGGCCATTGATACTTTGCGTAACATCAAAACACATAAACTTTTGATGTTGGCCGAAGGAACCAGGACGGATCATTTTAGCTCAGGATTTAATTACACTTTTGGATTCCGGTTTTATGAGCAGTTGAAAAATGTGTACAGCAAAAACCAGCCGGCAACAAACATCAACAACCTCAATACCAGCGAATACACCGGTGCCGCTGACGAAAATAGGGTAGTTAGGTATACTACCAACCACGATGTGAACAGCTCGGATGGAACACCACTCGATTTATTTGGCGGGAACCAGGGTTCAATGGCCGCCTTCGTTGTGGCCGCGTATATGAAAAGTGTCCCCATGATTTACAACGGACAGGAAGTGGGCACACCCTACAAACTGAATTTCCCGTTTACAGGAACCACTATTAACTGGAACCTTAATCCCGAAATGGTGGCTGAATACAAAAAAATAATCGCCTTACGCAACAGCAGTATCGCAATACGTCGCGGCGCATTAACTTCCTATTCCAATGCAGATATCTGCGCCTTTACCAAAATTTCGGGAACTGATAATGTTTTTGTGCTAAGTAACCTGCGCAATACCAGTATCGATTTTACCTTGCCTGCCGCCGTAGCCGGTTCGTGGAAAGATGCATTTACCGGTAATCCGGTAACTTTAAATACCCAACTTTCATTAGCTCCCTATTCATACCTTGTTTTTAAAAAATAATACCAAAATGTGTAGCATGATTACGGCATTCAATTCTCCATCAAAAAAGTTAACCTTCGAAATAAACCCTTAAAACAATTCATCATGAAAAAACTTTACGTTCTGGTTCTGTTACTGGTAATTTTTGCAAGCTCAGCATCGGTTGCCCAGATAACAGTAAAATTTAAAGCGCCTGCCGAATGGACATCTGTGGCCTTGTACTGCTGGATTCCCGGTTCGCCTGAACCCCTGGGCGGATGGCCAGGTGTTGTACTTACCGAAACTGATGGGTGGTACAGCTATACTTTCGATGCTTCTTTTACAGGTGGGAACCTGATCCTGAATAACAATGGTGGTGGTAAGCAAACAGTAAGTTTCCCAACCAGTTCGAGCACGTGTTTTCAAACGGTTGACCCGGTTGCACCATCAACAGAATTCGGATTAACAGCCATACCCTGTACCGCTCCCGGCATTACAGTTAAATTCAAAAAACCTGTCGGCTGGACCGAGGTTCATTTATATACCTACGAACCGGGAGTTACCGGCGGATGGCCGGGCGCAACACTTACCGAAACTGATGGTTGGTATACTTATACCTTCGATGTGGCTTATACCGGCGGCAAATTGATTTTCAACAATGGAGCAGCTGAACAAACTGAAGATTATGTGTTGGCAGGTGATGTTTGTCTTCAGTCATCAGCTGCTGTAAATGCTGGTGGCAAATACGATGTATCGGTTGCGCCCTGTGCAGCTACTCCGGGTTTTACAGTAAAATTCAAAAAACCTGCCACATGGACAACCGTTAATATGTACACCTGGGGTCCTGAGGCTGTTGGTGGCTGGCCTGGTGTTGCTTTAACCGAAGCCAATGGATGGTATTCCTATACTTTTGACAACACCTTCACTGCCGGCAATGTTATTTTTAACAATGGGGCTACTGAACAAACTGTTGATTACGCTTTGAGTTCTGATGCTTGTTTACAGGCAGCAAGTGCAGTGAACACGGAAGGAAAATACGATGTAAATGTGGTGTCGTGTACTACCCCGGGATTCACCGTGAAATTTAAAAAGCCTGAAAGTTGGACGTCCGTCAATATGTACACCTGGGGTCCTGAAGCTGTTGGCGGATGGCCCGGTGTTGCTCTTACTGAAGTGGATGGCTGGTATTCCTATACATTTAATGATACATTCATTACAGGTAATGTGATTTTTAACAATGGAACCGGCGAACAGACTGTGGATTATGGAATGACAGCAGATGTATGTCTGCAGGCAGCATCAGTTTTGAATGCCGGTGGCAAGTATGATGTAAGCGTTGTACCATGCACGGCACCCGGTTTTACAGTTAAATTTCAGAAACCGGAAAGTTGGACAACCGTAAGTTTATATACCTGGGGTCCTGAAGTGTTAGGTGGCTGGCCGGGCGAGTCGCTTACTGAAACCGATGGCTGGTACTCAGTTACCTTCGATGCCACATTTACCGGCGCCAACCTCATTTTCAACAACACTTCGGGCGAACAGACCGAAGATTATGCCATTACAGGAGATGTTTGCCTTAAAGCTGCGTCAGCGCTTAATGCCAACAACAAATACGATGTTACGGTGGTACCTTGCGAAGTAGTTGGAATAGCTGATGTTAAACCGAATTCACTCACAATTTATCCTAATCCAATTGCCGAGAGAATGAATTTTAATGGCTTCGAAAATATAGAAAAGGTTATTGTTCAAACTGTTACAGGGAAGAATATTATTACTGACAGGGAAATTTCGAAACAAGGTTCATTAGATGTAAAAACTTTGAAGTCTGGAGTATATATTGTCAGAATAATATATTCTGACGGCCGGCAGATTGCAAAAAAGATCGTTAAAATGTAAGTATTGGTTCTATTTGGTTGATAGGTTTTACTTGCGAGGGTTAGGTTTAATCGCCTGACCCTCATTTTTCTTAATCCCGTTAATTCTCAGAAGTTAGCGGGGATTTCTGAACTAAATTTATAAAAAAGTAATTCTGTGAGAATAAAGATTTATTGTTTTTTACTGTTCCTGTTTTATTGTGCATGTTCGGGTTCTGCATTGGGTCAAACTGCCAGACTTATGGGCAATAACACAGCTGTGTTTTATCCTGCAGCTTATGATGCACCGGCAAATTTACCTTCGTTCGCCTTGCTGAAAGAACCAAAAACTATTGGCAAAGTTCCGAAAAGCTGGAAAACGATACCTGTTTTTTACACTAAAAACGGCAACACCTTTGCCGTATTTCCAATCGCCGAAGGAACGAGTCTTTACGGAACAGGTGAATGTACAGGTCCATTATTACGAAATGGCAAAAAGATAACGCTCTGGAATACTGATAACTATAAATACTCTATCGACAGCGGCAACCGGCTTTACCAAAGCCATCCCTGGGTACTGGGCGTTAACCGCGATGGAACCGCTTTTGGCATTATAGCTGACAACAGCTGGAAACAGCAAATTGATCTTACCGACAGCATTCGGTTTATTTCCGAAGGTCCTGCGTTTCGGGTAATTGTAATTTTGCGGAACACTCCGCAGGAAGTAGTAAAGGAACTTGCCAACCTGACCGGCAAAATGGAAATGCCACCACTTTGGGCGCTTGGTTACCAGCAAAGCAGGTTTTCGTACGTTCCTGATACACGTATAAAGGGAATAGCAGATACGCTTCGGATGAAAAAGCTCCCCTGCGACGTGATCTGGTTGGATATAAATTATATGGAACGATTTAAGATATTTACCTTCGACAAAAAAAATATCCCTGATCCGCGCTCTGTGAATGACTACCTGCATAAAAATGGTTTCAGGTCGGTGTGGATGATTGATCCCGGGGTGAAAGTTGAAAATGATTATTTTGTTTATGAATCAGGCACCAAAGGCAATCATTGGGTTCAAAAAACTGATAAAAAGGATTTTGTCGGAAATGTCTGGCCCGGAAAATGTGTTTTTCCTGATTTCACCAGGCCTGAAACCCGACTTTGGTGGGCTGATTTATACAAGGATTTTATGGCCACCGGCATCGATGGTGTGTGGAACGACATGAACGAGCCATCTGTATTTGATGGTCCTGGCGGCTCAATGCCCGGGAACAACTGGCATCGGGGCGGTGGTGAACTGAAGGCCGATATTCATCTTCGGTATCACAATGTGTATGGAATGCTCATGGTAAAAGCATCCCGCGAAGGAATCCAGAAAGCGAATCCGGATAAACGTCCGTTTATTCTTTCCCGTTCGGGGTTTTTAGGCAGCAATCGCTATGCAGCTACCTGGACAGGTGATAACTGTGCTACTTTGGAGCACATGAAAATGTCAATTCCGATGACATTGAACCTGGGCCTTTCCGGACAGGCTTTCAGCGGGCCAGATATGGGCGGATATGCAAACAATGCTTCACCGGAACTGTTTGCACAATGGATATCAATGGGTGCATTTTTCCCGTTTATGAGAGGCCATGCCGAAAAGGGATCTAACAACAAAGAGCCCTGGGCTTTCGGACCTGAAACAGAAAATATTTCGCGCACAGCACTAAACCGTCGTTATAGGCTATTGCCTTATTTTTACACCTTGTTTTATGAAGCTTCAAAAACAGGCATGCCCGTAATGCGGCCCGTATTATTTGCTGATCTAAAAGATACAACCCTGAGAAAAGAAGAGCAGGTGTTTCTTTTGGGAAATGACTTGCTGATCATTCCAAAGTGGGCTGTAAATCCTTCATTGCCAAAGGGAATCTGGAGAACTTTCACATTTTCCGGAGAAAGCAGTTTAGGTGATAAATACCAGGCTGATGTAAGGATAAAAAGTGGCGCAATCATTCCTTTGGGTGGGATCATTCAGAACACATCCGAATACTGCCTCGATTCACTGACTTTGATAGTTTCGCTTAATAAAAATGGATCAGCAACAGGAAGCATGTACGAAGATGCCGGCGATGGATTTCAATATCAAAAAGGCGAATACCTGATTTCTGGATTTACTGCCAAAACCACCGGATCATCAGTAAAAGTAGAGATTACTGCCAGGGAAGGAAACATGAAGCCCAAATCACGCACATATAAAGTAATTATTGTGAATGAAAATGGTTCAATTTCAAGCGATTGGATTCAGAAAAACACAATAACAATTAAAACGTAGCATGAAAAAGATTGACTTATTCGTTTTGTTAAATGAATAAGTCACGATCAGGTGAAATGAATACAGAGTAAATTGAGGAATCGAAGCATTTTGCTTTTGTAAAATACGCGAAAAATCAATAAACCAGATTGTTTCCTGTAATCTTATTCACACTGGAAGCCAGCATTTCATTGAGTAAAATACTTTAGAGCCCGGACTCGAAGAGCCCCGGGCTTTTTTATTTACAGGTTGAACATGCCTGCATGAAGGATGAAGATAGTTAATTGATCGAGAAACAATTTAAAAACGAGATGGAAGTAGTTACGGGGACCTAAAGGCCTTCTCCCATAGCTTTACAATAGTTGCTTTTAAAAAATGAAATGACCATTTAAAGAAAGCCAAATTAAGGCATGCTTTCCTGTCAAGAACAGACTATTTAATTAAGAAAACGATTTAAAAATGGCTTAATACAACTTAATTATAGGCTAAAAACATTGTTGATTTATAAATCTTCGGAAGAAAAGCGGATATTATATACCATAGATTTACTGTAGGTTTACACTATAGTGAATATTTTAAGTGATGATTTTACAGCAATAGTGATTTGTTGGACTAAATGTAACACAAAGACTTTATTTCAAGAAAGCTAAGTATAAAATCACAATTGAATTTTTATAGACTTTCACCACATTGAAAAATCATAAAGCTCAGAAGAGCATCAAATGAAACGCGCTTTTTTGAAATCCGAAAGCATGGCAATTCAAATTGAATAGTTCAAGAAACTTATAATTCGGAAATCCCCAATTCATCCCCTAAAACCGTAACTATTTTTATCTATCTGTCTTTCTGCCTCTTACATATTTTTTTATAGCCCTGCCAACGCTACAACAAAGCCTCGATGCAAAAGCATCGGGGCTTTTTTATTTTATTCCGTGCGCCAAGCTTGCTTGTAAGCAAAGGAAGAAAATAAAAAAGGCGCCGGCGAACGAAGTGAGGCGGAGGCTTTGTAGTAAAGCCCCCCTTTTCAGGATCATAAAATAATCCTGCCCCCGCAGCACTAAAATCCAGACCAACCAGTCTCACTATTCAATTTTTAATTTGCGCAGGCTGTTAGCTACAATCCATAATCTGCATACTACTCCCGGCATTGTTTTTCACCCGGGCACCCGACTTTGATTCCGGCCATTTTTTCGTTATCTTTACATTTCCT
>DGQJ01000094.1 GCA_002389705.1 Bacteroidales bacterium UBA4417 | reverse complement strand
GGTAACCAGTTGAAAATACATCGTTTTGTACAGCAAAAAACCCAAAAGCACTGATACGCGCTGAAATGATTTATGTCATCCGTCAAATCTAAAACCTTTGCACATTGAATAAAACCGAAACCAATAAAATACGCGTAGCCATTGAGGGTGCGGCCGGGTATACCGCGGGCGAACTCATTCGTATCCTGCTCTTCCACCCGTATGCAGAGGTAAAATACCTGCACAGCGACAGCCATGCCGGCAAGCCGGTTTATACGGTGCATAAAGACCTTTTGGGTGAAACCAACCTGCTTTTCGGTGAAATTGATTACCAGGATACTGACGTTGTATTTTTATGCAAGGGACATGGACAGAGTGTATTGTTTATGGAACAAAATCCCTTGCCCGGTCATGTAAAAGTGATTGACCTCTCCGCCGATTTTCGCGACGAAAGTCATGGTTTTGTGTATGGTTTGCCTGAATTGCAGCGTGCGAAAATTAAAAATTCGGCCTTTATTGCAAATCCGGGTTGCTTCGCCACTTCTGTTGAATTGGCTTTGCTCCCTTTAGCCGCTGCAGGTTTGCTAAAAAATGAAGTGCATATCACTTCCATTACCGGCTCAACCGGGGCCGGGCAGTCGCCCTCCGATACCACGCACTTTAGCTGGCGCAACAACAATGTTTCGGTATATAAACCTTTCAGGCACCAGCATTTAAAAGAAATCGGGATGTGCATTACAAAACTTCAGCCCGGGTTCAGCAAAACCATTAACCTGGTGCCGGTGCGCGGAAATTTTAGCCGGGGCATCCTTTCCAGTTGCTATACCGATTGCGACGCCAGCCCGGAGGAAATTGAAAAACTGTATGCTGATTTTTATAGCAACCACCCGTTTACCATAATAAGCCGGTCGAATCCCGACCTGAAACAGGTTGTAAATACCAACAAATGCATACTGTATGTTGAGCGTTTCGATAATAAACTTTACATACTCAGCCTGATCGATAACCTATTAAAAGGAGCTTCGGGGCAGGCCGTTCAAAATATGAACCTGGTGTTCGGGTTACCCGAAGATGCTGGCCTGCACTTGAAATCCATTGGTTTTTAACCGGAAAAAAATTACTGAAATGAATCTTTTCGACGTTTACCCGCTTTTTGATATTGAACCGGTTAAGGCATCCGGAAGCCGGATATTTGACAGCAACGGTATTGAGTATCTCGACTTTTATGGTGGNNCCAGATTGCATTCTACAGTAATTCAGTGGTTATAAGTCTGCAACAACAGGTTGCCGAAAAACTAGGCCGCTTATCCGGTTATCCTGATTATTCCCTGTTCCTTTGCAACTCGGGGGCCGAAGCCAACGAAAACGCGCTCAAGCTGGCTTCATTTACCAACAAGCGGAGTAAAGTGCTGGCGTACCGACACGCTTTTCACGGGCGTACTTCAGGCACAGTGGCTTGTACCGATAATCCCTCCATCGTGGCGCCTTTCAATGCGGTGCACCAGGTTGAATTTATTGACCGCTACGATCTCGATGCTACCCGGAAGGCCCTGCAAACCGGGGATGTATCGGCAGTAATCATCGAAGGGATACAGGGGGTAGGCGGTATTTTTACACCCGGCACTGTTTTTCTGCAGGAATTAAGCAGTTTGTGCAGGCAAAACGGAACTTTCCTGATCCTCGACGAAATACAAAGCGGTTACGGGCGCAGCGGTAAGTTTTTTGCGCATCAGTTTGCCGGTATAATGCCTGATATTATTACGGTAGCAAAGGGAATGGGAAATGGATTTCCCGTTGGGGGTGTACTCATAAGCCCCGAATTTAAACCCTGGCATGGCATGTTGGGAACTACTTTTGGGGGTAACCACCTGGCCTGTGCTGCGGCAAAAGCTGTGCTGGATGTAATTGAGGAAGAAAAACTGGTCGAAAATGCCGCCACTGTTGGGGAATACCTGTCAACAAAATCAAGAACATTGAAAGGCCTGGCTGAAACCCGGGGTATGGGACTGATGATCGGCCTCGAATTTGAATTTGACATTGCTCAACTCCGCAAAGAATTGCTTTTTACCCACCACATTTTTACAGGCTACAGCGGGAAAAACACGCTGCGCCTGTTGCCACCGCTGGGGATTAGCAACAAAGATGCCGATCGGCTGATCGATTCGCTCGAAACCATTCTTTCATAAAGTAAAAAACATTCCATGACCGGAACTCAATCAGAAAAACTTACCGTTGTAAAAGTAGGCGGCGCCATACTCGAGGATGCGGCAAGCCTTTCCGCTTTTCTCGATCGTTTTGTTGCATTGCCAGGATTAAAGATCCTGGTTCATGGGGGCGGTCGCGCTGCTACAAAGTTAGCCGAAAGGCTTGGTGTAGAAAGCAAACTGGTAGAGGGCCGCCGGATAACCGATGCCGAAACCCTTGACATTGTAACCATGGTTTACGGCGGGCTGGTAAACAAAAAAACAGTTGCCGCCCTGCAGGCGCGCAATTGCAATGCCGCAGGATTTNNACTTGGAATTACCCCTGTGGTAGCGCCGCTTACTCACGACGGCAAAGGGCAGTTTCTGAATACCAATGCCGACACCATGGCTTCGGCCATTGCCATTGCTATGAGTGCACGGTATGAAGTTTCGCTGATTTTCTGTTTCGAAAAACCAGGCGTACTAATAAATGCTGATGATGAAACATCGGTAATCCCACAGCTTTCTGCCGGGTTGTAC
>DGQJ01000305.1:2560-3786 GCA_002389705.1 Bacteroidales bacterium UBA4417 | reverse complement strand
ACAATATCGGTATTGGCTGAAAAGCCATAGTAAAGGTTTCCTTTATTCTCAAGCTGCACATGCACTTTACCGATATCGTCGGATCCGCGGGTAATAGCCTGTATCAGGAACTCCTCGAGGGTAACCGTTTTGCGGATAATTTGCTTCACGGCATTAAACGCAGCATCCACCGGGCCGTTGCCTTCGGCAGTAGCGGTATAGTCTTCGCCATCCACACGTATTTTTACCGAAGCAACCGGGTGTGTCGATAAACCGCATATTACCTGCAGGTGCTTAAGCTGTATGCGCCGGTCGTGTTCCGATTGCTCCACACCCACCAGCACGAAGAGGTCTTCGTCTTTTATTTCCTTTTTACGGTCGGCGAGTTCAATAAATTTGTCGTATACTTCGTTCAGCTCTTCCACCGGAAGATTGTAACCGAGTACCTCGAGCCGGTGTTTTAAGGCAGCACGTCCTGAACGGGCCGTAAGCACGATGCTCGATTCGCGTATGCCAACATCCTGCGGATCGATGATTTCGTAGTTTTCGCGGTTTTTGAGTACCCCGTCCTGGTGTATGCCCGACGAATGTGCAAAGGCATTGCGGCCCACGATGGCTTTGTTGGGCTGCACCGGCATACGCATAAGCGTGGAAACCATGCGGCTGCTTTCGTAAATCAGCTGCGAATTGATGCCTGTAACCAAACCCATCTTCGGGCGGGTTCTCAGGGTCATCACAACTTCTTCGAGTGAGGTGTTGCCTGCGCGTTCGCCTATGCCGTTAATGGTAACTTCCACCTGGCGGGCACCATTCAGTATACCAGAAATAGAATTGGCCGTAGCCATTCCCAGGTCGTTGTGGCAATGCGTCGAGAGTACGGCCCTGTCCACATTTTTAACATGATCGACCAGGTATTTTATTTTTTCGCCATATTCGTAAGGAAGGCAGTAACCGGTTGTATCGGGAATATTTACTACGGTAGCCCCGGCAGCAATCACGGCTTCCACGACGCGTGCCAGGTATTCGTTTTCGGTTCTACCGGCATCTTCACAATAAAATTCAACATCATCCACAAAATTCCGGGCATACTTCACGGCAGCAATGGCCCGTTCGATGATCTCTTCCTGGTTCGATTTTAATTTATGGGTGATGTGGTAATACGAAGTCCCGATGCCGGTATGTATCCTTTTGCGCCGGGCATATTTGAGGGCTTCGGCAGCCACTTCAATATCTTTTTCAACTGCCCG
>DGQJ01000305.1:0-2454 GCA_002389705.1 Bacteroidales bacterium UBA4417 | reverse complement strand
ATTTATAGGACAGGGAGAGGGGCGACAGGGAGATCAAAGCGGGAACAATTGAACATTTGAACCCTTGTACATCTGAACCCTTGAACGCCACAGGCATTGAACATCTGAACAATTAAACATTCAAACGCCGTAGGTATTGAATAGCTGAACGCCGAAGGCATTGAACCCTTCAAACGCCACAGGCATTGAACATCTGGACTTCTCCCGCCGATTCTATCCTAATTATTTTCCGGTCTCAGTTTACGTACGGCAGCGCCGGCTACCCACATTTCCGATTCGCGGAGTTCTTTAAGTTCAATTTCCAGTTTTTCGCGGTAATCGGGTTTGCTGTTGGAGTCGATGGAAAGCTGCGCTTCGTTGCCACTGGCTACCTCGTTGTACAATTGTTCGAAAACCGGTTTGGTAGCATCGCGGAACTTTTTCCACCAATCGAGCGCGCCGCGCTGTGCCGTGGTTGAACAGTTGGCGTACATCCAGTCCATACCATTTTCAGCCACCAGCGGCATCAGGCTCTGGGTTAATTCTTCAACAGTTTCGTTAAAAGCTTCGGATGGGCTGTGACCCTTGCTGCGCAATACCTCGTACTGGGCTGCAAAAATTCCCTGTATGGCACCCATCAGTGTACCACGTTCGCCGGTAAGATCGGAGAAAACTTCGCGTTTAAAATCAGTTTCGAAAAGGTATCCTGATCCAACTCCGATTCCTAAAGCAACAACGCGTTCGAATGCACGGCCGGTGGCATCCTGGAATATGGCATAACTCGAATTCAGTCCGCGGCCTTGCAGGAACATCCGTCTGAGGCTGGTACCCGAACCTTTGGGCGCTACCAGTATTACATCCACATCGGCCGGAGGAATAATGCCGGTACGCTCCTTGTAGGTAATGCCGAAGCCATGCGAGAAATACAGCGCTTTGCCGGCAGTAAGATGCTTTTTAACGGTTGGCCATAACTCAATCTGGCCTGCATCGGATAACAGGAACTGGATAATGGTAGCACGCTGGCAGGCTTCCTCTATTTCGAACAATGATTCGCCCGGCACCCAGCCATCCTTTACGGCTTTGTCCCACGATTTGGAACCTTTGCGCTGGCCAATAATTACGTTAAAACCATTATCACGCAGGTTGAGCGACTGCCCGGGGCCCTGTACGCCATAACCAATAATGGCTATAGTTTCATTTTTAAGGGTTTCTACCGCTTTCGCCAAAGGGAATTCCTCGCGGGTTACTACATTTTCTTCAGTTGATCCAAATTTGATTTTTGCCATTGCTTTTGATGTTATTGGTTAATCGATATTTATTTTTGATTTTTATGACCGGAAGTCAGCTGCGTGAAGCAGGCTGTTTGCCTCCGTGGTTCCGCCGCCTTCTTCCGTCCTTATTGAATCGGCTGTCTTAGCTGGTTTCTCGATTCAACTTTCAGGAGAATTTCGTCTCTTTCCTTCAGGAACTCGGATAGTTTTTCGATCCGCGACCGGGTAATAGCAATCCTCCCCGATCGGATAAATTGCAGTACGCCATACTTATTCAGCTCTTCGAACAGTTCCTGGGTTTCCTCTTTATGACCGGTTTTTTCAATCACCGTATATTCAGGCGTAATTTCTAAAATCCGTGCATTATGCCTGCGTATCAGTCTTTCAATTGCATCGCTTTCCATGAGAGAGGTTGTCGAAACTTTGTACAGCGCTATTTCCTGGTATATCATTTCCTCGTTGGTATGGTAAAAAGCCTTGAGTACATCAACCAGTTTGTCAATTTGCTTTACGATGTTTTTAACTTTTTCCTCTTCTTCGTTTACTACGATGGTGATTTTATGAATTCCGGGCAAGGCCGACTCCGAACCGGTAAGGCTTTCGATGTTTACTTTACGACGGGTAAAAATGATGGTGATGCGGTTTGTTAACCCGATGTTGTTCTCGCTGTAAGTGGTAATGATAAATTCTTTTTTCATATCCGGACTATCAGCCTTTACACATTGATGATTTTGCCTTTTGATTCGATTTTTGCCAGCAGCGCATCTCTTTCTTTCAGGAATTCCGAAAGTTTTTCGATAGGCGAACGGGTAATAGCAATACGACCTGAGCGGATAAACTGCAGTACCCCAAACTCGTTTAATCGCTGAAAAAGCTCCTGGGTTTCTTCCTTATGACCGGTTTTTTCAATTACCGTATATTCAGGTGTTATTTCGAGGATGCGTGCATTGTGGTTGCGGATAAGCTTTTCAATTTTATCGCTTTCCATAATTGGCGCCGTGGGCACTTTGTACAGCGCTATTTCCTGGTAAATCATTTCGTCGTTGGTGTGGTAAAAAGCTTTGAGCACCTCCACCTGTTTATCGATCTGCTTTACGATATTGCTTACTTTATCGCGGGTTTCGTTTACCACGATGGTGAATTTCGAAATTCCCTTCAGCGCCGATTCGGAAACGGTAAGGCTTTCGATATTTACCTTACGACG
>DGQJ01000352.1:1288-3774 GCA_002389705.1 Bacteroidales bacterium UBA4417 | reverse complement strand
TTGATGTCGACAGACTGCTCCTGTTGGATTTCATTATAGTTCGGAAATTTGTTGTCCATTATTTAAAATATGTTGCGACTATGAATAATGTGCTGATTCCACCCAGGAGGAGGGCATACGGGAAAGTTTCGAAAGCAAAGGATTTGTTTTTCAACGGTTCGATATACACTATGTCATTGGGCTGAAGGTAGTAGTATGGCGATGTGAGTATATCCTTGCTTTGCAGGTCGACGGTGACTATGTTGTTTTTGCTGCCCTGGTTCCTGATTATCTGTACTTTGCTTCGGTTGGCGAAAGTGGTGAGATCGTTTGCCATGGCTAATGCCTCGAAAATATTCACCCTATTATTATAAATGGCATATTTCCCGGGGTTCTTCACTTCGCCGAGTATCGAAACATTGTACATCACCAGTTTTACTACTACACTGGCTTCACGAAGTAGATCCGAAACCGATCTGCTCAGGCTTGCTTCCATTTCGCCGATGGTCTTGCCATTGGCATAAATTTTACCCAGCAAGGGGAAATTTATATATCCCGAATCGTTAACCATATAACTGGTAAGGTACAGGTTCTGGTCCGTGATGTTCATGTATGAATTTCCTGCAGCAGAACCGGCAATGGTTGCAAAAACTTCATTGCTTTTCTGGTCGAGGGTCATAACCCGTACATAAAGGTAATCGCCGGGCTTAATCTGGTAATCGGGTTTTACATTCTGAAATTCGGTAACCGGGGCAACACCCTCTTTATCCTGCAGGTACTTGGTTTTGGACAAAGGCACACACGAAAACAAGGCCAGCCCGATGATGGATAGAAAAAACAGTTTAATTGCAAGCAATTTATTCTTCATAGAATTTACATTTTTTAAAATATAGCACAAAACAGCAAAGATAGAATAATTAAAAATGTAATTAAACTATCACATATGCTTTTCTTGAACCTGAACGTTTTAAAATCAGCACCTAACACTTTGTTGCCTGCTTTTTTACGATACAGGTTTTAGATTTTTGGCCAGACAATAATTCTAAGTTAAGACAAGAATAAACGCCCCGATGCATTAAAACAAACTTCCCTGAATTATTTATGCATCAAAATTAGACAGTATTCTTTTCTCGCATTGTAGCCGCATCATGGCATTTAAAGCAGTAGGGGCGCTTAAAAGTTTGTAGCTGAATTTACTTCAAACAGCAATACAGGCGGCAGCTGATCAGGTTCAGGGCTCATGTGCCTTTACTGCGTTTTGCTATTGCTTATTTAAGCAACTCTCCGCGCAGGGTGGCTGCGGTGCATGAAATAATTTTAACCTTTACATAATCGCCAGGATTGTATGCCTCGCGTGGAAAAACAACTACTTTGTTTTGGCTGGTGCGGCCAAAAAGCTGTTTATCCGAGCGTTTCGATACGCCTTCGGCAAGCACTTCGAATTCCTTGCCTACATCGTGCTTATTGCTTTTAAGCGAAAGTTCCTGCTGCAATGCGATAATTTCCTCGAGGCGCAGGCTTTTTACTTCTTCGGGCACATCGTCGGGGTATTTTTTGGCAGCAATGGTATTGGGCCTTTCGGAGTATTTGAACATGTAGGCATAATCGTATTCCACTTCGCGCATAGCCGAAAGGGTTTGCTGGTGGTCGTCCTCAGTTTCGGAACAAAAGCCGGCAATGATATCAGTGGTTATGGCACAGCCGGGTATAATCCGCTTAATGGCGGCTATGCGGTCCATATACCACTCGCGGGTATAGCTGCGTTTCATCATGCCAAGCATACGTGTGCTGCCCGATTGTATGGGCAGGTGAATGGATTTACAGATATTTTCGTGTGCTGCTATCACTTCAAGCAATTGATCCGAAATATCTTTGGGATGCGAAGTAGCGAAACGAACACGCAACTGGGGATGAACGGCAGCCACTTTTGCCAGCAATTCGGGGAAAGTAATGCTGTAGCCATTGTCTTCCCACAGGTACGAATTTACGTTTTGCCCCAGCAAAGTAACATCGCGAAAACCCTGTTCGAAAAGTTCGGCAGCTTCTTTAATGATGGTTTGCGGATTGCGGCTACGCTCCTTGCCGCGGGTATAGGGCACCACGCAGTAGGCACAGAAGTTTTCGCAGCCGCGCATAATGCTGATAAAGGCTGTTACGCCGCTGCCGCCGGTTCGCACAGGATTGATGTCGGCATAGGTTTCGTCTGTCGAAAGCAACACGTTTATGGCTTTCTGGCCGCTTTCTACCTGTTCGAGCAGCTGTGGCAACTGCCGGTAACCGTCGGGGCCCACAATGAGGTCGATGTGGCGTTCTTCTTCCAGCAATTTGTCCTTCAGGCGTTCAGCCATGCAGCCTAACAAACCGATAACCAGGCCGGGATGCCTGCGTTTAAGGGCATGAAGTTCGTTGAGGCGGTTTCGCACCCGCAGTTCGGCATTATCGCGGATGGAACAGGTATTCAGCAGGATAAGGTCGGCGGCTTTAATGTCGGTGGTCGATTCGTAATT
>DGQJ01000352.1:0-1120 GCA_002389705.1 Bacteroidales bacterium UBA4417 | reverse complement strand
GGTTTTATGGATATAATCAAAAAAATATGAGTAAAAATCTTGTTATAGTTGAGTCACCGGCAAAGGCCAAAACCATCGAAGGATATCTGGGAAAGGATTTTACAGTGAAATCCAGTTTTGGACATGTACGTGATTTATCGACCAAGGAACTTGGTATTGAGGTTAATAACCACTTCAATCCCGTGTACGAAGTGATGCCCGACAAAAAGAAAGTGATTGCCGAGCTTAAAAAACTGGTCGACAGCGCCGAGACTGTGTGGCTCGCAACTGACGAGGACCGCGAGGGAGAAGCCATTTCGTGGCACCTGGCGGAAGTGTTAAAACTGGATATCCAGAAAACGAACCGGATCGTTTTTCACGAAATCACAAAAAACGCCATAACCGAAGCCATAAAATCACCCCGCCGTATCGACCAGAACCTGGTAAATGCCCAGCAGGCCCGTCGCGTGCTCGACCGACTGGTAGGTTTTGAGCTTTCGCCCATTCTCTGGAAAAAAGTTAAACCCTCACTCTCAGCCGGCCGCGTGCAAAGTGTAGCCGTAAGGCTTATTGTGGAGCGCGAAGAAGATATCCGCAAATTCGAATCTACTTTTGCTTACAAAGTGAGTGGTTTATTCGAAGTAAACAACGAAAAGGGAAGTGCCACTTTTAAGGCCGATTTGCCTAAACGTTTCCCTACGCTTGAAGAAGCCCGTGAGTTCCTTAATTTATGCAGCAAAGCCACTTTCACTGTTGCAGATGTTGAAAAGAAACCAGGCAAACGATCGCCTGCGCCGCCATTTACCACCTCCACCCTGCAGCAGGAAGCCAGCCGTAAACTTGGCTTCTCCGTTAGCCGCACCATGACCGTGGCCCAACAGCTATACGAAAGCGGTAAAATAACCTATATGCGTACCGACTCGGTGAATTTGTCGCAAACCGTTATGGGTATGGCAAAAGAAGAAATCACAAAGCAGTTTGGAGCCGGGTACCACAAGTCGCGGCAGTTTGCCACCAAAAGCAAGGGCGCGCAGGAAGCACACGAAGCCATCCGCCCGACATACATGAGCAGTACTACCATTGAGGGCGACGCATCGCAGAAACGCCTGTACGACCTGATCTGGAAACGTACCATTGCTTC
>DGQJ01000052.1 GCA_002389705.1 Bacteroidales bacterium UBA4417 | reverse complement strand
TTTTTGTGCCTACTGCGTAGTGCCTTATACCCGGGGCAAGGAACGGAGCCGCAATCCGCAAACCATCATTAAAGAAGCCACCGAGCTATTCGAACAGGGATTCCGCGATGTTACCCTGCTGGGGCAGAATGTAAATTCGTACCAATGGGAAGACAATGGATTCAGCATTACTTTCCCTGAATTACTTGCAAAAGTGGCTGCTGTCCATCCTCAGTTAAGGGTTCGGTTCGCTACTTCGCACCCCAAGGATATTTCGGATGCTTTGCTCGAAGTGATTGCCGCGCACGAGAACATCTGCAAATCCATTCACCTGCCCATACAATCGGGCAGCACACGTATGCTGGGTATGATGAAACGAAGTTATACCCGCGAATGGTATATGGACCGCATTTCAGCGATTAAGCGGATTATCCCCGGCTGCGCTATAACAACCGATATTATTGCCGGTTTCTGTTCCGAAACCGAGGAAGACCACCAGGATACCATTTCGGCCATGAGAGTAGTGGGATACGATTATGCATACATGTTTAAATACTCCGAAAGGCCTAATACCATTGCCGCCAAAAAATATCCCGACGATGTGCCCGAAGAAGTGAAAAGCCGCCGTCTTGATGAGATTATCGCGTTGCAGCAGGAGCTTTCGCTTAAAAGTAATAAACGCGATGTGGGTAAGGAATTTGAAGTTCTGGCCGAAGGTGTTTCGAAACGTTCGGACAAGCAGCTTTTTGGCCGTACCAGCCAGAATAAAGTGGTTGTTTTTGCACGGGAGGCATACAATCCGGGCGACTATGTAAAGGTTAAAATTGTATCGTGCACTGCAGCCACCCTGCGCGGCGAACTGATTAAATAAAAGACAAAGACCGGCACATAAAAACCATTCGATACAGCTACAGTCTGAACCACGGAATGTAGCAACTTCTACTACAACATTTATACTGCCGGTACTACTTTTTTACCCCGAATTCATCTACAAGCAGAGATAAGACAACCAATTAAATTTGATGCATCAATAAACCAGGGGAAACATGTTTTTGACAGGCAAGGTATTTAAAGCGGCCTGAACTTAGAATTAATGCCTGGCCGGAATACCTGAAACAGGGGAGTAAAAAAGTGGGTGATATAGTGTTAGTTGCTGATTTTAAAACCTTCTGATACAAGAAAAGCAATGGTGATAGTTTAATTACATTTTTAATTATTCTATCTTTGCTGCTTTGGGCTATATTTTAAAAAATGTTAATGTTGATTCTATGAAGAATAAATTACCTGCAATTAAACTGTTTATTTTATCCATCATCGGGCTGGCCGTGTTTTCGTGTGTGCCTCTATCCAAAACCAAATATCTTCAGGATAAAGAAGGTGCAGCCCCTGTTACTGAATTTCAGAATGTAAAACCCGATTACCAGATTAAACCCGGCGATTACCTCTATGTACGGGTTATGACACTGGACCAGAAAAGCAACGAGGTTTTTGCCACCATTGCGGGTTCCGCTACCGGTAATTCGTACATGAACATCACCGATCAGAACCTGTACCTTACCAGCTACCTGGTTAACGACTCGGGATACATCAATTTCCCTTTGCTGGGCAAAATTTACGCCAATGGCAAAACCATCAGCGATATGGAAGCAAGCCTGAACAATTCGGTTTCGGATATGCTTCGCGAGGCCAGCGTGGTGGTTAAGCTGGTGATGTATAATGTCTCTATTCTCGGCGAAGTTAAAAATCCCGGAAAGTATGCCATTTACAATAACCGGGTGAATATTTTCGAGGCATTAGCCATGGCTAATGACCTCACCACTTTTGCAAACCGCAGCAAAGTACAGATTATCAGGAACCAGGGCAGCAAAAACAGCATTGTTACAGTCGACCTGCAAAGTAAGGATATACTCACATCCCCCTATTACTACCTGCAACCCAACGATATCGTTTATATCGAACCACTGAAAAACAAATCCTTTGCTTTCGAAACATTCCCGTATGCCCTCCTCCTGGGTGGAATCAGCACATTATTCATAGTCGCAACATATTTTAAATAATGGACAACAAATTTCCGAACTATAATGAAATCCAACAGGAGCAGTCTGTCGACATCAAAGCCCTGTATTTTAAATTTTTAAGCTACTGGTACCTGTTTTTTATAACTATTGTACTGGTGATGCTTATCGCCTTTTTGTTCAATAAATACACCAAACCGGTGTATAAAGTAAAATCGACGGTATTGATCACCGAAGAAAAGGGAGGGTTGAGTGATGCACAATCGCTGCTTGGATTTGGAAACATAACCAACACCCAAAAACTACAGAATCAGATCGGTATTCTTAAATCGCGCTCACTGGTTTCGCGTACCGTAAAATCGCTTAACCTCAAATATTCATGTTTCCTCGAAGATAATTTCCTTACTTCGGAGGTTTATAACGAAGCTCCGTTTTCAATTGTTATTGACACCGCTCAACTGCAGCCGGTTGGAAGCCTGAAGTTTTATGTAACCATAACCTCGCCCGACGAATACCGCCTGGAAGCCGAAGGACAGGATGTTGCCATGTACGATTACAGAACGTATAAAGAAGGCGACAAAAAACTGGCATCGGTTAAATACGATAAGAAACACCGTTTTGGCGAAAAGGTAGCTACCAACGATTTCAGTTTCCAGATCGATAAAACGGCTAAGTTCGATAACAAAACCTCGGTTAACCAGCGTTATTATTTTGTTTTTAACTCGCTCAACTCGCTTATTTCCGAGTTTTCGGGCTATGAAATTGAACCCATCAACAAGGAAGCATCCATCGTTGAAATATCGCTCAAAGGGAACAACCCGCAAAAAGCGGTCGACTTCCTGAACCAACTTACCCGCGAATATATCAGGCAGGGCCTCGAAAAGAAAAACCAGATTGCCATTAATACCATACTTTTTATTGACGGTCAGCTGATGGAGATCCGCGATTCGCTCAATACCAACGAAACGGTGTTGCAGAATTTCCGTACCAGCAACCAGATTATGAACCTTGATGCCCAGTCGCAGCAGGTGTATACCAGCATAACCGAACTTGAAAAGGAAAAAGCCGTGTTGCTGGTAAAAGCCAAATACTACAGCAACCTCAAAGATTATATCCAGAAAAACAAGGATGATATCAATGGGGTAGTGGTTCCATCGGCCATGGGTATCGACGACCCGGTGATGACACAGATTCTTACCCAGTTGCAGGAGTTGTATGCCGAAAAGTCGGAGCGACTGCTCGGATCAAAACCCAATAACCCGATGGTATTGCAGATTGACCAGAAAATTGTGAATACCAAGAAAGCGCTTACCGAAAGCATAAACAACATTGTTAAAACATCGGATATCAGCATTAAGGATATTGAAGCCCGTATACAGGAACTCTCGGGATTTTTCCGCAACCTGCCCGCCACACAACGGCAGCTGCTTGGTATTGAACGCAAATACAAACTTAACGACGCCATTTATACCTACCTGCTGCAGAAACGTTCGGAAGCGGCCATCACCAAGGCCAGCAATACGCCNNGTTTTCCCGAAAACAAGTCTCAATTACACCATTGCATTCCTGCTGGGGCTTATCATTCCTTTATTATACATCCTGGGCAAAGATTACCTGAACGATAAGGTGGTGAATAAAAATGATATTGAAAAACACACCAGTCTGCCGGTAATAGGCCACGTACTTCACAATAAGCACGACAGCAACATTGTTGCTTATACTTCGCCCAAGTCGGCTATTTCGGAATCCTTCAGGGCGCTGAGAACCAACCTGCAGTATATGACCCAGGGCAAGGAAAAGTTCACCATCCTGATAACCAGCACCAGTGTAAGCGAGGGAAAAACCTTTACTTCGATGAACCTGGCCTGTATTTATGCACAGTTTAACCGCAAAACCCTGCTGATGGGATACGACCTGCGTAAACCAAAAATTTACCAGGATTTCGGCCTGAAAAACACGGTTGGAATAACTTCGTTCCTGATTGGCAAAAGCAGCCTCGAAGAAATTATCCAGAAATCGCCGGTACCCAACCTCGATATTATTTCTGCAGGCCCTGTGCCACCCAACCCGGCCGAACTTATTGCCTCGCCAATGAATGTGAAGATGCTGGCACAGCTGCAGGAAATTTACGATTACATTATTATTGATACTCCGCCTGTAGGTATTGTTACCGATGCATTCCTGCTGATACCTTATACCGATGTTAACATTTTGCTGGTGCGCCAGAATCTGACCAACAAAAAAGTATTTGAATCCATTGCCGGCGATTTCGAAAAACGGAATGTGCCCAACACCACCGTACTGGTTAACGATGTGAAACCCGACAGGTCAGGTGCCGGTTATGGCTATGGCTATGGCTATGGTTATGGCTATGGCTATGGTTACGGCTATGGCCATGGTTATGGCTATGGTTATTATTCTGACGATGCCAAAAAAGATGAAGATGCATCCATGTTCAAGAAACTATTCAGCCGCTCTTAACCTGCACTAACCACCAGCGTTTAAAATCCTGTTTGGCTTGTAAATGGATTTGATCCAACAGGCTTACATAAAAAAGGGACAACTTAACGATGTCCCTTTTTTTATTTTCAGAATATGATGCGGTTTATTTGAAAGCTTTTTCGAGCAGCCCATCACCACTGAGCTTCAGCCTGTCGAAATAGGAGGGCACTTCCTTGCCCATGAGATTATCAACATAAATTTTGGCCAGGTACTGACTGAGCATAAACCCTTGTCCGCGGAATCCGACAAACAAACCCAGGTCTGGATCAAGGATCATCCGTGGCTCAACATAGTAACCTGCCCACACCGCCTGGAAGCCCACCGACGAAAGCTGGGGGAGCCAGTCGATAAACACCTCTGAAACAATTTCGAGGAATTCCTTGGAGTTAATTTTCAGGTTTTTATCAGTTTCCATGGGCTCAACCTGTGGTGAAGCACAGCCAATAATCTGGCCGGTTTCTCCCAGCTGCTGGCCATACACTGCCGTAAATCCTTTATACTTGCGGCGGTCGATCAGCATATCGAGGGGCTGGCCATTGATACCCATATTTGGCAGCCGGCGTGTGATAAATGCCTGGTGTTTCACCGGGTACAAACCGGTTTCAATGCCCAGCTGTTTTGCAAATTTCTCGGTTTCGGGTCCCAGTGAATTTACAAAATGTGGCGTGTGGAATTCGATATACTGCTTTTCGTGATCCCGGGCAAGTACGATATATTTTCCGTTTTCTTTACGAACATCAACCAATTGGCAATCCTCATATATCTTACCGCCTTTTTCAACGCCAATCCGGCGAATGAGGTCGATAACCCGGCCCGGGGTTGCCTGCCAGCAATCGCGGGTAATAAGTGCTGCCTGGTAGTGTTTGCCCAGGTTTGGATTGATGTTAGGCGATATTTCGCTGGCATAGTCTTTAGGATCAACCATATAAGCATCCGACCACGAGCGTGAATCTTCGAGAGCCTGGTAGGTTGCATCGTCGTGGGCAAAGTTTACATACCGGGTCGAAAGGAAATTGATATCCCTGATTTTTTGCAGGTTCTTGAAAATTTCAAGATTATGCCTGGCAATATCTGCAATCTCAGGTAAGCTGAATGCAGGCCTGCCCCCGGCAATATTACGCCAGGATGCGCCACGGCCAAAATTGATCATACTTGGCTTAAGCCCTGCTTCGGCCATATAACGGAACAAGGAACTTCCGCCCATACCGCCCCCGGCTATCAGGGCTTTTACCTCTACAATGCGTGGTTTGTTTTTGCTGTTATTGATTATGATATTTTCGCGTACATTTTTCGGGAAAAGCTCGCCCATGGCCAGCTGGTTGCTAAGCGGACCGCGTGGTGTGGCATCGCCCACAATGCTGATGCCCTTGTTGCGAAGCACCTGTTTTAGCCTGCGGATACAACGTTTGCCACGGCAGGCACCCATACCTAAACGGGTGGTGTGTTTAATTTCATCAACCGATATAAATTTCCGTTCGCCAATGGTGTTTACAATTTCACCTAAGGTTACATCATCGCAATGGCAAACATACATTTCGTGTTCGCGGGTGTACGATGTGGGTTCCATAACCACTGGCTCCGGGTAATTCTTTTTTATGATAAACCCGCGCACCTTTAACAATTCTTCGCCATGGATATCCAGTGCTTTTACGCGGGCGATGTTTGTTTTGTTGGGTTTAGTAAGAATTTTTTCGATGATGCCGTTGCCCATTTTTTTGCCTTGGTTATCCACCAGGTAAACTTCCTGTTTTTCATCAGCAAAGTACTCAATGGGCAGGAAAAGCCAGTCCTTTTTCGGTGCATACCCGAAAATGGCAAGCCCCGGGCACTGGTA
>DGQJ01000272.1 GCA_002389705.1 Bacteroidales bacterium UBA4417 | reverse complement strand
AATAAATTTCCTTTATCCAAATATATCCTTACGGATCCGGCTCAGCGACTTTGGCGCAATGCCTAAATAATTGGCAATGTGATATAATTGTACCCTTTGAAATATTTCTGGAAACCGGCGCAGCAGGTTCTCGTAACGCTCCGTTGCAGTAAGTACCTGTAAATCGACACTTTGCTGCACAATTTTCAGATATGCCTGTTCTGTTAATATTCGGCCTATACGTTCAATTTTCGGTATTTCCTCATACAGTTTATCTAAATCCTTCTGCTTTATAACCAATAATTCAGTGTCTTCAATGGCTTTGATATTGATCATGGATGGCGAATTGGTCAGCCGGCTTTGATTTACAGTAACCCAATCACCCTCAAACGCAAAATCGGTGGTTACCTCATTGCCGTTCTCCATCAATTTGAAATAAATAAGTGCTCCCTGGTTCACGAGACCAATATAATTGCAAACCTGGCCTGCTTCGACGAAAAAATCACTTTTTGCAAGCGTTCTCACCTCAATTGATTGCTGAAATAAGGCGAGTTCCTCAGCCGTTAATGACACTACAGGCTCAATTCCGTTTTTTAGTTTGCTGATTTTATCCATAATTTCTGTTTCAGTTTTGCTGCCGGCCGTAATTACAGCAAGTTTCAATGCTTAAAGTTAGGAATTTCCCGCCCTGTTCAATATAAAATATTGTATAATCACCTCAAAAGTACAGGGCCGGCAATCAGAAAAGCCGGGGCTGCCACGCATTTATTCCCAGCATTACGTACCTCTTTAACAAGCTGTTTTCTGTGTTCATCGGTTCATTTCGGGGGTTCACCGATTTGATTTTTTATAGCCGCCTGCATGCTATTAATTTTGTCTCGTTAAGTTAAAACAACGGATTTTAATTTTAAGAAATACTTAACAAATGTTACTGTAACTTTTTTAAAATCATAACCGTCATAGATACAAACAAAGCAATTAAAAAACATCTCGCAAGAGAATAAAAACATAAAACGATGAAAAAGATAAACACAACCTTAGCAACCCTGGCACTGGTATTTTTTATGTCAGTAAGTTCAATTGCAAATTCTTTATCACTGCCTGTTGGTGATGGTGAAATCGCAACATCGGCTAACCGCTCAGTAAGCGGAAAAATTACCGCCGTTGCATCTAAATTATCAGTAGAAACCAAGTTTTCGTACCTGCGTTTCGATGTAAACAAATTTATGAAACGGAATGCGATAGATGTAAAACATAGCTCACTCGACTACCTGCGTTTCAATGTTAACGAATTTGTGGATGCCAATGAGCCTTCAGTTTCGGAATTACCGGTTTCAAACGAATTCGAATACCTGCGTTTCGATGCCAGCACCTATGCCAGAAGCGAAAACACCGAAGTTACCGAATTACCTGCCAGCGACCTCAGTTATCTTAAGTTTGATGTGAACAACTACATCGACGGAAATACTGATGAAAATATTGAAATGCCTGCCAATGATTTCGATTACCTGCGCTTTGATGTAAATCAATATGCAAATAACGCCGTATCAGCTGAGTTGCCCGAAGCTGAATAATGTTCTCTTCAAATGGGAGCATTTCCTTATATCTCAAGTCCTGATCACTCAGGGCTTTTTTTTTTGATTGCCGGTTCAGCTGCTGCGATTGCCTGTTGTGTTAAACCTTTGAAATTCAGTTTTCACCTGTAATTTTTCGGCATTCACCGGACTTTTGTTTTATGGTTTATAACCTGCATATAATTTTGCCTCAAAACAGATGAATTCAGGCCCACGGGATCACCTGCTGGTAAAAAAAACAAGGAATACAAAATACAATGAGAACCTTCAGAATAGCGATATTGATGCTTGTAGCCATGCTGTTGTTGCTGACGTGTAATGCGCAGGAAAATGTGTATGCCAGCATTTTTAAACGGCAATCGGCAAGTACCGGTAACGCTGCGCTCAGACTTTATGGCGGGTTATCGCATCAGCATCAGAATTATTTTAACAAAGCTTTTTCGCTGCAGGGCATCGAAGGAGGTGTAATATTAAAGGACAAACTTTTTGTAGGCGTATATGGTTCGGCTTTTGTTTCGAACCACGAAATTGACCTTGAAAACAATCCCATGTACATTTTAATGAACCAGGCCGGGCTCGCCGGTGGATTTGCCTGTAACAGCAATAAATTGCTGCATGCGGGTTTGCTGCTGAATATCGGATGTTTTTCGCTGGCCGGCAATGATGAGGCCATGCCGGTTTTTAAAAACGGAACCCGCAGGATATCGCTCAGTGGGATGGTGGTTTCGCCCCAGGCATTTGCCGAAATCAATGTTACGGGATGGATGCGTTTCCGCACCGGGCTGGCCTACAATTTTTACAGCTACAGCGATCATTCGCAGGTGCGTGAAAATGACCTGGAAAAAGCATCCATCAATTTCGGGTTCTTTTTCGGAAGGTTTTTTTAAAGCAATCACAGCTACAAATCATAAACAAAATAATCCAATTGTCATGAAATTACTTGCCATCGAAAAAGAAACAACCCAGGTGAACTGGGACGAAGAGAGCGAAGTACTGGTTGAAGAGTCGTACCGGGTATACCATCTTTTCCAGGAGGGTATCGTTCGCGATATTTATTTTACCGAAACCCAGAATGCAGTGATAATACTGGAGTGCGCATCGAAAGATGAAGCCTGCAGAATACTGGAAACACTTCCGCTCGTGAAGGCTGGCCTCATTGGTTTTGAGGTGATGGAACTGAGGCCTTATACCGGTTTCGACAGAATCATAATTTCACAACAATTATAACTAAAGAGATGGAAGCAACACTCAGCAAGAGATTCAGAAACTATTATGCCGCTGCTTTTACCAGGCCTGCGGAGGTTTTCGCCAGCTTGTTACACGATGAGCGTAAGGTTACAATGGCTTTTATGTTTATGCTGGTGCCCACTTTTTTATACACCCTGATGTATGTTTTCCTGAATATCGCTAACGGGGCGCCCAGCACATTTACACCCTGGCTCAATATTTCGAAGGATAGCTATTATTTTTATAACCAGTTTCTGCTTGCGCCCAGCATGATTTTCAGCTGGTTTACGGCTGC
>DGQJ01000210.1:8346-14379 GCA_002389705.1 Bacteroidales bacterium UBA4417 | reverse complement strand
TCAAAAACTTTAGGCAGATCGAAAATCTTAACCTGATCAAGGTACACTCTCAGCCTGGTTTTCTGTACCCAAAACGACAACCGGTACTTTTTTCCGGCTTCCATAACAGCATCATCTTTTTCACCATTAATGGTATACCCTTCAGTATTGTATGCGCTATAGGTTGCCCGGTAACCAAAACTCATTTTAACTCCCCCGTTCAATCCGGGCACAGCTCCTCCCTCGTTCAAATCTTTCACATTTTGAGAGCTGTACATGTAAAACCCAAATTCATAATTCGTATTATCTTCTTCAACCGGATAGCTAATAACCTCATATTCAACAGTGAAGTTTTCAGGTAACTTGAGCCCGCCATCTATAACAATACCACCGGAACCATTCATTTTAAACCATTTTCCCTGGTATAAGTTGGTTGTTACAACTTCGCCCGAAGCAACTGAGTTCCAGTTTGCAGGAAAATCGCCAACTGGTGTTTCAGTAAAGTCATCATAAAAAATCACTTTTTCGCCCGGGACAAAATCATACCTGGAGTATGTTTGCATGCTCGGTTTTTCTTGTACAGCGGGAGTTGCAGCAGCTGACACTTCCTCATTTTCCTGTGCCATAACAACTGCAGTGCTTAGCACAAAGGCTGATAAAACAAATACTTGGGTTGTGATTCTCATAAGGTTAAATTTTAATTATTTATATAAATATGCGGCATCTAAAGATACGTAAAATTAACAAATACGATGATGCTGATTATCCCTGAAAAAAGGGATATTGCAGGCCGCGATACAATATAACTTTGTAAACATATTGCAGAAAGCTTTTTAGTTTATTTTTAACCTATAAATTACNNATCAAGCTTCGGCTGCTAACCTAGATTCGCTCGAAAAAGCAATAAACGCCAAAACCATAACGGATCAGGAAAGAATCAGTATTTATAACGATTTAAGCTGGGGATATCTGTCAGAAGATTTCGAAAAGTCAAAACAATACGCAATTGCCGGCATAGCAATTGCCGAAAAAACTAAAAACCTGCTGATGAGCGGCACTCTATACCGCAACCTGGGTGTTGCATATTACATGGTAAGCCAACACGATACTGCCCTGATGCATCTGCGGCACGCCCTTGATATTGCTCACAAAGTAAAGAATAACTTGCTTACAGCCCAGGTTTACGGGGCTATGGCAAACCTGTACAATGTAATCGGAGAGTATACAAAGTCTCTGCAGTTTTACCTGAAGGCTTTGCCCATTTTTGAAAAAGAAGGCCGAAAGGACAGAGTAAGAGTAATATTAGGCAATATAGGTTCACTCAATAATGCCATGCAGAATTTTGATGAGGCCGAAAAGTATTTTTTTCAATCGGAAAAGTTAAGCATTGAGTTAAACGACAAAGCCGGGCTTGCCCAGGCTTACGATGGATTGAACAGAGTAAATATACACCGGAAGGATTATAAAAAAGCCCTTGATTATGCTTTTAAAGCTGCAGATTTCAGTCGCCAGACCGGCAACAAGCAGGAAGAAGCCATTGCCATACAAGGTATAGCATGGGTATATTACGAACATTACAAAGATTATAACAAAGCCGAAGCATATGCTCGTAAAGGTTTGAAACTAACCGAAGAACTCGGGTTCCCTTCTGATATTGCAGCTATGCTTAATACGCTGTCAAATATATATTTCCACCAGGCTCGTTACCGCGAATGCGAAGCTACAGCACTAAAGGCAATTGCTATTGATACCACAGACGCCAATATTTTCAGTAACCTGGCAGCTAATGTAATCCGAGCCGGAATACATCTGGGCGATAAAAAACAAGCCCTGTACTATTTCGATCGGTATCGGCAGATTTTCAATATTCAATCGGCTAAGGAATTTCAGCAAGCCCTTCAGGATATGACCGTGAAGTATGAAACCGAGAAAAAAGAAAGGGAAATCCTTAAACTCTCCTCCCAGAAACAAAAACGTAACATTGTGATATACTCTTTGTTTGGACTTTTTATCATACTGGCAGGTTTAGGATTTTCTATTTTTCACAATGTACGTAAAAATAAAATTATTGTTGAACAACAACTCCTTGTAAAAGAAAAACAACTTGCCGAACTTGAAAAAGAGCGACAGCTAATCGCTACCAAATCAGTGTTAAAAGGCGAAGAATCCGAACGTTCGCGCATGGCCCGCGACCTGCACGACGGGTTGGGCGGACTGCTCTCAGGGGTTAAAATAAATTTATCATCTATGAAAGGGAATTCGATAATTACCAGCGAAAACGCCCAGGCGTTTGATCATGCCATCAGGCTGCTCGATAACTCCATCAGCGAACTGCGGCGCGTGGCACATAACCTGATGCCCGAAACCCTCAATCATTATGGCCTGAAAACGGCATTGCATGACTTTATAGGTGAAATGGGCAACAATCCGGAGGTAATGCTCACCTTTAGCTTTTTTGGTGCCGATATACGCTTTGAGTCCCAGCTGGAACTCACCATTTATCGCATTGCCCAGGAATTGGTTAACAATGCGCTGAAACATGCGGAGGCAAAAAAAATAGACCTGCAGCTGATTGCTGATGTGGACCGCGTGTGTGTGCAGGTTGTGGACAATGGAAAAGGTTTCGACACCAAATGTAATCCCTGCGAAGGCAAAGGACTTTTTGTAATCCGCGACCGCGTTACAGCCTATAATGGCACTTTTGAGCTCGAGAGCACCCCGGGCCATGGCACCGAAGCAAGTATTGAATTTTTACTATCTTAGCTGTACAAATTGCTGCAGGCATGCCAAAAGCCCTTATTGTTGAAGACCATCCTATTGTAAGCGACAGCCTCACTAACCTAATCCATGCATCAGTACCTGAGCTGGAATGTTACCATGTTACCACGGCCCACGATGGCCTGGCATGGCTTAATGGCAATAAAGCTGCTATAATTCTGCTGGATATTAACCTGCCCGATATGAGTGGCATTGAGTTTGGCACCATTGCAAGGTCACGCTTCCGCGATTTAAAAATACTGGCTATCACATCCATTGAACAACGGCATGTGGTCGACCAGGCCCTTGCTGCTGGCATAAACGGGTATATACTTAAAAGTTCGGATACCGGCGAAATACTGGAAGCCGTGCACCAGGTAATGAATGGCAACAAATTTATAAGCACAAGTGTAGCCGATTTACTGAAAGGCAAACCAAATGCCAATGCCGAGCTGCCAGTGCTTACCCGACGTGAAGTTGAAGTGTTGAAGCTTATTGCCGACGGACTTACCAACCAGGAAATTGCAGATAAACTTTTTATCAGCGCATGGACCGTTGACAGTCATCGTAAAAACCTGCTGTTAAAATTTAATGCCAAAAATACGGCCATCCTGGTGAAAACGGCTGTTACCAGCGGTATAATAAGTTTTTGATTGCGAATTGCGGACTGGCGATTGCAGATTAGCGATTGCGGATTGGTGATTGCGGATTAGAAGGACATTTATACTAACATCCAACTTCCGACTTCCGAAATCCGAAATAAATTTACATTTTCTCCACAAAATCATTCGAATACTGCTGCATAAATTCCTCAGCTTTCAGCACCATTTCCCTGGAGCCGATGAAAACCGGCGAACGCTGGTGCAGGCTGTAAGGCTCAATATCCATGATGCGGCGGAACCCGTCGGTGGCTCTTCCACCAGCCTGTTCAACAATAAAAGCCATGGGTGCACACTCGTACAGCAGGCGGAGCTTGCCATTCGGATTTTTTAGCGTACCAGGATAAATAAAAATTCCGCCACGCAGCAGGTTGCGGTGCACATCAGCCACCAACGACCCGATATAACGTGTATTGTAGGGGCGGCGTGTCGATTTATCATCTTCCTGGCAGTATTTGATATACCGCTTTACCCCTTCGGGAAAATAAATGTAATTGGCTTCGTTAATTGAATAAATGGTGCCGTTTTCGGGAATGCGCATATCGGGATGCGACAGAAAAAACAAGCCAACCGTGGCATCGTAAGTAAACCCGTTAACGCCGTTACCGGTTGTGTACACCAGCATGGTTGAGCTGCCATACATCACATAGCCGGCAGCTACCAGGTTGCGCCCGGGCTGCAGCAAATCGTCGAGCGATCCCGACGAACCAATAGCTGTTGTCCGTTTGTAAATGGCAAAAATGGTTCCTATAGGTACATTTACCTCAATGTTCGACGACCCATCCACGGGGTCGAAGGCAACCACATATTTGCCGTTCATTGAATATTTATTGCCGAAAATGATCATATCTTCATTTTCTTCCGAAGCAAGCGCAGCACATTGCCCGCCATGTTTCAATGCATTGATAAACTGCTCGTTGGCAAACACATCGAGTTTTTTCTGCTCTTCGCCCTGTATGTTGGTACTTCCAAACAAGCCATTTACATCGGCCAGGCCGGCACGGCGGATTTCGCGGTTTACAATTTTGGCCGCAATACCGATATCATTCAGCAAGCGTGTCAGATCTCCAGTAGCTTCGGGATATTCGGCCTGTTTTTCGTTAATAAACTCTACCAAGGTTTTCATGGGCATGGCTGGGGTCCTTTCGTTTTGGGGTTAGGTTGTGAAATTGAAATTTTGATTCATTTTGTCCGAAGTCAGAAGTCGGGAGTCGGAAGCCTCTTTAACGACACAAAACCCGTTCTTCGAAAAATATGACTTTGACAAATAATGAGATTGTTATGATTTCCTTAAATCATTTTAGAATCATCAATAATTTTTCCTTGCTCTGCCAACTTCCGACTCCGGTCTTGCTACTACCGGCCTTTTTTTTCATTCAAACAAAAATAGTACTTTTACCATGTAATTTCGCAATATGACAAAGGTTTTTAAATTCGGCGGGGCTTCGGTGAAAGACGCTGATTCAGTGCGCAATGTAGCAACAATACTCAGGCATTATTCACCCGAAAAACTGGTTGTAATTGTTTCGGCCATGGGCAAAACCACCAATGCACTCGAAAAAATTCTGAATGCATGGTACGAAAATGATGAACGACTTGGAAAGTATGTGGACGACCTCATTAATTTTCACCAGGAAATTATCCTGGCATTGTTTCCCGACAAAAAGCACCCGGTTCATTTCAAAACCGATCTTTTGTTCGGCGAACTGGAGGGCTACCTCAATTCGCCGCCCAGCCTGCAATACGATTACGACTACGACCAGGTGGTTAGTTTTGGAGAACTGATCAGTACCACCATTGTGAGCGAATTCCTTGTGCATGAAGGATTGAATTGCCGCTGGTTCGATGTACGTGAATTGGTGCGTACCGATAGTACCTGGCGCGAAGGAAAAGTAAACTGGGAAACAACCGAAAAACAAATCAGGGATGCGGTCGCGGAATTTCTTCATCAATCCGAAGCCACCCCTGCCATTGCGCTTACCCAAGGTTTCCTTGGCGCGGCTCCCGGTGGCGAAACTACAACGCTGGGGCGCGAGGGCTCCGATTATACTGCTGCCATTTTTGCCTATGCGCTGCAAGCCGATGAAATGGTGATCTGGAAAGATGTACCCGGCTTGCTCAACGCCGACCCGAAGTATTTCAGCCGTACCGAAAAACTGGCAAGCATCTCCTACCGCGAGGCTATTGAATTATCGTACTACGGTGCCACCATTATCCACCCAAAAACCATTAAACCCCTTCAGAACAAAAATATACCACTACGCATAAAATCATTTGTGAAACCGGGCGACGAAGGCTCCATTATTCAAAACGACACTGCCGCCGACAGCCTTATCCCCTCTTTTATATTTAAAGTCGACCAGGTGCTGATATCGATTATTCCCCGCGACTTTTCATTTATTGATGAACAAAGCCTGAGCGAAATACTGGCTGTTTTTGCACGCAACTCCATCCACATCAGCCTGATGCAGAATTCGGCCATTAGTTTTTCGGTATGTATCGACAACAACCAGCGGAAGCTCAGCCGGCTTTTTGATGAACTGGGTAAAGACTACAAGGTGCGATATAACACAGGCCTCGAACTCATCACCATACGTCATTACGACCAGGCCACCATTGACCGTGTGATGGAAGATGG
>DGQJ01000210.1:0-8319 GCA_002389705.1 Bacteroidales bacterium UBA4417 | reverse complement strand
CATTTTTTATTAATTTGGCTCTCGTAATGACCCCAGATGATATCGGGAAGGTATACTATGGCTTCGGTCTTCCGACTTCAGACTTCTGACCTTTATAAATAAAACTCAAATACAAAACACATCATGAAAGGCTCTATTTTAATGCTTGCCGGTGGCGGACCAGCACCCGGAATCAACACTGTGATCAGCTCAGTTGCCAAAGTATTCCTTCGCGACGGGTACCGTGTTATTGGTTTACACGATGGATATAAAAACCTNNTTCAGCATTGGCGGATCCATGTTGCGCATGAGCCGTTACAAGCCTGCCGACCTCGAATTTAAAACCAATTTTTTCGTAAAAAATAATATTAAGTTGCTGGTAACCATTGGTGGCGACGACACAGCTTCGACTGCCAACCGTATCTCCAAATTCCTGGCCGACCGTAAATTCCCGATACAGAATATTCATGTACCCAAAACCATCGACAACGACCTTCCGCTACCGGAAGGACAGCCTACGTTCGGGTACCAGAGTGCAAAGCAGGAAGGCGTTCGCATCGGGCGTACTATTTATGAAGATGCGCGCACCTCGGGCAACTGGTTTGTAGTTTCGGCCATGGGCCGCGAAGCCGGTCACCTGGCTTTTGGTATCGGGGCAGCCTGCCACTACCCGATGATTATCATCCCCGAAATGTTTAACAAAACCAAGGTGACCCTCGAAAAAATAACCCGCCTGATTATTTCATCCATCATAAAGCGAAAAATACTGGGCATTGCTTATGGCGTTGCTATTGTCAGCGAAGGAGTTTTCCATTTTATGAGCGACGACGAAATAGAATCGTCGGGCATACAGTTTACCTACGACGAGCACGGGCATCCGGAACTGGGCACAGTAAGTAAAGCTCACATTTACAACATGTTGCTGCAGATACGTCTTAAACAGCTTGGCTTAAATGTGAAGAGCCGCCCGGTTGAAATGGGATACGAATTGCGCTGTATTGCCCCAACCGCGTGGGACCTTTTGTATTGCAGCCTGTTAGGCATCGGGGTTAAGAAAATATTCGATGATGGGCTCACCGGTTGTATGGTTAGCTCCGACCCGACAGGTGACATATTCCCGCTTTTCCTCAAGGACCTGGAAGATGGCCATGGCAAGGTGCGTACCCGAATGGTAACCATGGACAGCCAGAAAGCACACATGGTATTTTTCGACAGCATACAGTACCTCACTGCCGCCGACATGGAAGCTGCCCGCGAATATGTTAAAAACCCCGAAGAATTTGATTTTATGAAAATACTGGAGTGGTAAAATCCTGCCTGCTCCGGTTTAACACCGATTATACTTTGACAAAGCCTTGGTCCCTATGGTTCAGGGCTTTTTGTTTGCAACCTCAGCGGCCTCAGCAATTGAATCTCAGCAATTCAAACAAAGGAATACTTTTTTGAGCGAATCAGCATTTTCGGATAACACAAAAAGTTTGTCATTCCCGGCCAGGGAAGTTGATCCGTTGGGGGTAATAAACTGTTCGCCACGCTGAATGATCGAAATAAAGGTGGTTTTAGGCAATTCCAGTTCTACAATTTGTTTCCCTACAACCGGCGATCCGGCCGGAATAACTATTTCGGTGAGTATGGATTTAATGCTATCACTCAGTTCAAGATCAGCCTGGGTGCGCGGCTTCAGCTTTTCGGGCAATACCAGGTGCAGCCAGCGGGCAACTACCGGCAAAGTAGTACCTTGTACGAGTACCGATGTTATCGATATAAAAAATACGATGTTAAAAATCATCTGGGCTTTCTCAGCTCCTGCCAAAAGCGGGTAAGTGGCAAAAACAATCGGTACGGCACCCCGAAGGCCAACCCACGAAATAAACCAGCGGCTGCGGTTTTGCACCCTGAAAAAAATCAGGCTTAAAAATACACCGACGGGCCTGGCAACCACGATCAGAAAAACGGATATTATTATACCGATGCCAATTACAGGAACTATCTTACTTGGGAATACCAGCAATCCCAGCGTCAGGAAGAGTACAATCTGCATCAGCCAGGCAAAACTATCGAACGATTTTATGTATTTCCGCTTATGAATCAACTCTTCTTTACCCAGCATCACTGCAAGCAGGTAAACAGCCAGGAAACCGTTTCCTCCCAGGAAATCGGTAGCAGAAAAACAAAAGAACATGAGCGCAATAACCAACACGATATACATTCCTTCGTAGTCGAGCTTTATGTTGTTGATTACCAGCTTACCCAATTTTCCAAGTAAAAATCCGGATACCGCACCAATAAGTAACTGCTGAAAAAACAAAGGGATTATACTTAACAAACCGGCATCCGGGTTCATGACAAGACCGGTAAAGGCAATAGTAAGAATGTATGCTATGGGATCGTTACTACCGCTTTCAAGTTCCAGCAAGGGGCGGAGATTCCCTTTTAAGGCAATACTTTTGGAACGCAGGATAGAAAATACGGCTGCCGAATCGGTTGACGACACTATGGAGCCCAGCAGCAAGCCTTCGTAAATAGAAAAATCGGTTACGGCCCACACAAATATGCCTACACTCACCGCGGTAATCAAAACCCCGAGGGTAGATAAAGTAAGCCCCTGCCACAACACGGGTCTTATGGATTTAATGTCGGTATCGAGCCCGCCTGAGAAAAGTATAAAATTGAGAGCCACAATTCCGATAAACTGGGCTGTTTTCGGGTTATCGTAATAAATCCCGCCAATGCCTTCGGAACCGGCCAGCATGCCAATGGCAATAAAAAAGACCAGAACCGGCACTCCGAACCTGAACGAGGTTTTGCCCGCTATCAAGGAGATGAACAGGAGTACGGACCCTATAAATAATATATTTTCGGTAGTTAAAATCATTACTTTTTAATTCCGGTTGAATTTTAAATACAATTATTGGTTGCGGCTACACCTATCAAACCACTAACAACTCAGAAAGGTATAAAAGAAATTTTAATTTTCTTCATCCCGATGTAAATGTATGACAAATCCGGAACTTAAAAAATGGAATGTTTCGGAATCACTTTAACAACCTGCCCTGATTAAATCAGTATCCCGGTAAAAAGTGATGACCGAAACATTCCAGCTTTGAGCCTCGCTTACATTAACCGATCAATAACCAGTTTGAGCAGTATCAGAAGCACAATTACCCCTCCGAAAACCAGGAAGAAATGAGCGGCTCCATTGTATTTTTTATCCTTTTCAGGCTCTGTATTCTTGTTGTCAGTATTCATTTTGAAATATTTTTATAGTTTGCTCCGGGCATGCCCACAACAAATAATCCACACTCTATGCGAAACAAGATGTGTGTGCAACCCCGGAAAAATAATGATTTGAAATCCGGAACGATACCTCCGGCAGCATGCTTTGCGTTGTATTTTACAATCGCAGAATATTTATAATTATAAAAACAGGAATATGCTTACCTGCCTGAAATTTAGCTGCTCCATAAGGCAATTTCCAGGTATGAAGCAGGGGTTGGCTGCTCACCGAAACAATCCTGGAGGTAAAACTGAATGGAAACCATTCGGCTTTACCTGCCAGCGTTGGGTGGATCAAGGCATTATCCGGCAAAAGGAATGGATCGAGCACAATGGTTTTATGAATAAGACTACCCTGTACCCCGGTGGCTTCGCCCGGTTGCATATCAGTTTTTACCAGGCTCCCAAGTACAAGGGTCTGAAAAAGTACTAACAATACAAATAATGACAATAAGGGCTTCATTTTGCCGGTTGTTGCATGCAAAATTATAAATAATCTTCTGTACCGGCACACCCTCAGATTAAATTACCTGGCCCAGGCATTTATTAACAGGGTCATAAGGTCACATCACGCATGTTTTAACCATATAAACCTTTCGGCAACAGGCCTTCCTGAAATTATTCAAATACCTGGAAACCTATATAAAGAAGGAAACCTAAAAGCCATGGCAGCCCACCCAGGATGAAATTTCAGCCCTCAATTTCATTTTATTATTTATACCCCAACCATGTACGGGTGTCCTTGTTAAAAAGCCAGTATATGCCGTTGCAATAGCTGAAATTGAACATTTCGTAGGCAAGCGCATCCTGGGGCAGTTTTAAAACCTTGGTCAGCAATCCCTCGAAATTAAAAAGCTCAACCTGGTTAGCAACCACGTTAAGCAGGCCGATTTCTGATTTTGGAATGCCTGTAAACACAACACTGGTAGCATTGTAATCGAACATCCCTTCTACATCCCAGTCTAAATCAACATCTTCGGCCTTGGTAGTACCCGGGTGTATAAATATGGTATTGATAATTTTGCCATCCGCGGCATTGTAATTTTCAACTACAAAATCTTCGGAAGTATCCAGAAAATAAACCGAATTACTTTTGGGGTCATAGGTTCCCACGGCATGTTCGTTGGGTTGTATCATACCTTCGAAAAGCGTGGTAACCGTCTCGGGAATTCCTTTTGCGTTCACCGAATACGTTACCCAGCCTGTTTCGCTGTAACCGTTGGCCTGAAGCAATTTCGATTTTGTATTAAACCACAAACCCCGCACATCAACCTGCGTTTTCAGGTTGCTGTCGCTGATCAACATACCGCTTGCATTAAAAACGCTCATCGGGAAATCAGCATTTCCGGCAATGGCTGAATAATATCTTTTTGCAACCGGATCCCAGGTTACGGCTGCACCGTTGGCTCCTCCTTCGCCTTTCACCTTAAGTTCCATTACTTTTTTGAGCATAACGGTATCCTGCTTTTTGAGCTGGGCAAATCCAAGTAAACTAGCCATAAAAAAGGCTGTAAGTAGAAGGTTTTTTTTCATAAAAACAGATTTTTTGCGGTTCATTGAATAAAAGGTTATGACAATACAGAACAAGTGAATCCAACAGCCAATATAGCAAATTTGTTTGAAATATCACCTAAAAAGCCATGATTAACAATCTGGTGTTGACGGCATAGCTCACGATTTCCTGCTTTTGTGGTTTTTTCGTACCTTCGCCGAAAGTTTTCCCTGGCAAGATTCAACAAACCGATCCCTTGGTTTTGAATTGCATAACAAGGTTCTCCAACCCATCCATACCATGATAAACCTCAGCGAAAAAACAGGCGAATTTATCAGCGCTGTGCAAAACAGCCTTCGCGAAAATACCTTTGTAAAAATCTCGCTGGGAAACTACAAGGGTAAAGAAGAAAACCTGAAAAACGTTTACATAAAACGGGTTTTGATTAAAAGCGAGGAGAAGCTCAGTTTTACATACCGTTACAAAACCCGCGATATCGTTAAAAATTACGCAGTTGCTGATGGCATTCAGAAAGTCGAAAATTTCCTGGATCGCGAATTTTATGTCGCCACGTTATTTACCATAGCATACGACCTGGTTTTTGAGAACCTGCACGATAAGAAAATTGTACTCCGTAAAAATGCTCCCGCGCACCAGCAACTACCCCCCGCCGAGCACGACAGGAACAAGAAGCGCCTGATCAGCAGCAGCGGGAAACCCTACCTGGCCCAGCTCAAAATTACCGACGACAACGGCAAAGTGATTGTAAATGCGCAGGATAAGTACAAACAGATCAACCATTATATCGATATCCTGAGCTCGCTCATCAAAGAAATCCCCGGCAGGGAAACGCTGAAAGTAGTTGATATGGGCTCCGGCAAAGGCTACCTTACCTTTGCACTTTACGATTACCTGGTTAATGTTTTGAAAGTGAGCGCACAGGTTACCGGGGTTGAATTCCGCCCCGACCTGGTTAACCTCTGCAACGCCATTGCCCTCGATACAGGTTTTACCCAACTCAGTTTTGAACAGGGAACCATCGAAAATTTTGACAGTGCCGGTACTAACATTCTTATTGCCCTGCATGCCTGCGACACCGCCACCGACGATGCCATCAGCAAGGGCATATCCGCCGGAGCCGACTTAATTGTAGTCGCCCCATGCTGCCATAAGCAGATCAGGCGGCAGCTGGAAGCTTCAAAAACCGGCAACGATCTTGATTTCCTTACCAAATACGGCATTTTCCTCGAGCGGCAGGCCGAAATGGTTACCGATGGTATCCGCGCCATGATTCTCGAATACTTCGGATACAAAACAAAGGTCTTTGAATTTATTTCGGATGCGCATACTCCAAAAAACGTGATGATTGTGGGCATTAAAGACCAGAAACCGACAGGAAATAACGAGGCCGTGCTCGAAAAAATCAAAGAAGCAAAAGCTTATTTCGGCATCGGGTATCATCACCTGGAGAAAAATACAGGAATCCTGAAACCCTGACAACATCTCAATTTCACTGTTTCGCAATGTGAAGGCGCTGTACTTAATAATAAACACAAACCTGGTAATTGCTGCTGCCGCGGTTTCGCTTGCCATGGCCACGCTGGTGCAACTGGGTTTTCCACCTGTGTTCAATGCCGGTTTGATTTTAATTTTCTTTTCCACCTTAGCCGACTACAACCTCCACCGCTTGCTGGCGGTTTACCAGCATACTAATAACCTGCAAACCGGGAAGTTAGCCTGGTCAGCAAGGCACACCCAATTACTCAAGAGCCTGGTAGCCTGTTCATCGGCCGGGCTGGTTATCAGCGCATTTTATGTGAGAACAAGCGTTCTAATAGCACTTGTACCCCTGGCAATGTTGTCGTTTTTATACTCATTGTCGACCCGATATAAATTGAGAGGCATAACCTGGCTTGTTCGGGTGCCCGGCACAAAAACCTTTATTCTTGCTTTGGTGTGGGCAACAGCAACAGTAGTTTTACCCGTACTGCAAGCAAATATATATTTCAGCCCGGGCCAGCTTGGGTTGGTTTTTGCACAGCGCTTCATATTTATTTTTGCCATAGCCATTCCTTTCGACATACGCGATATGGAAGCCGACAGCCGGGCCGGAATAAAATCAATACCCGCCATTATAGGGGCGCAAAAGGCATTGATATTTTGTAATGTGGCGATGTCGCTTTCCCTGGTACCGGCTTTTTTGCAATACACCTGCTATGGGGTTGCTTACATTTTCCCTGCCACCCTTGTTTCCCTGTTGCTGATCCTGTTTTTTGTGAACAACAGCAAAATTCAAAACTCCCTACTCTACTACCACGGTATTCTTGATGGCAGTATCATTATGCATGCCCTGATAATTATACTTGGTTTTTATTTAAAATGAGTATCGTGAATCATTAATAAACAGTTCTTTTTTTAATGTACGCACCCCAACCCTCCCTAAAAATAGGGAGGGGGTTGGATTGTGCTAATCTATCAGATTGTAGTTCCGTTCGTTAAAATCTGGAGGGGTACATTCTGTTTACCAAATAATTACTTATTAATGATTCCCGATAGTCAATTTGTCTAATTGATTAACTTTACTAGTTCGTAAAAGTCCCCGATTTAAATGCATCAATATGGATACCAGTATTTTCCCTGACAAAAACTACAAGCCCGACTCTCAAATGCTTGGCGAAGCCCTTGGCGATTTAATGGTTGTTTGGGAGCAGCTCTCAAGCTATGTAAAGCAGGTGTATCCTGCGGCAATTGAAGAATGGAACTTCCCTGGAGCCAAATACGGCTGGAGTTTCAGGTTGAAAGATAAAAAACGGGCCATACTTTACCTGCTTCCGCGCGACAAATTTTTTATGGCAGCCTTTGTGTTTGGCGAAAAAGCAACAACAGAGGCTCTTGAGAGCAATATCAGCCCCGGTATAAAAAACATCATTTCGTCAGCCATGGTGTACGCCGAAGGTCGTGGGTTCCGGATAGAAATAAGAACCGGTGAGGAAACCGAAGACATTAAAAAACTGGTCGACATAAAACTTTCGCACTAGTTGAACCTGAAGCAGCCATGGCCCGGCGAAGCAGGCAACTGCTTTTTTATAATAATTATTGTATCTTCGCCAGTTCATACAAAAAGCACATTTTACCCAGGATATGTGGAAAATATTGGTTAGATTAATACTGCGCAATCGCCCGGGAATACTTGTTACTATCGGCCTGCTTACCATCGTTATGGCATGGCTGGGGTCGGGCGTAAAACTCTCGTACAATAACCAGCGGATGCTGCCTGCTGACGACCCGACCGTGATTCAGTACGATGAATTCAAAAAACGCTTTGGCGAAGATGGCAGCGTTTTCGTAATCGGGGTTACCAATCCCAATATGTTTAAGGTCGATGAGTTTAATGCCTGGTACGATCTTACCTTCGACATGATGAAGATTGACGGCGTGGAAGGGGTAACTTCAATTGCCAAAGCCGTTAACATTGTTAAAAACGACAGCCTGCGCCAGTACGATTTCCTGCCGCTGGTTCCACAGAAACCACGCAACCAGGCCGAAGCCGATTCGTTGAAAAATAAAATCCT
>DGQJ01000137.1:2760-7543 GCA_002389705.1 Bacteroidales bacterium UBA4417 | reverse complement strand
TTATTTTTTTCTTTCGGAGCCGCGAGGTTTACGGTTATTTCTTCCTTTTCCGCCAAATTTCCTTTTATCACCGCCTCTTTTTATTTTCGGATCGTACACGGGTGTTTCACCATACGCTTCAGGAACAGGCGATTTTTCAACCTCGCGTTCGAGCAGGGTTTCGATGGCGCCAAAGCGCTGCTGGTCGCGTTCGTTGATAAACGTTACCGCGGTGCCCTCGGCCGAGGCACGGGCGGTACGGCCAATCCGGTGAATATAATCTTCGGCATCGTGGGGCACATCGTAATTGATTACCATATCAATATCTTCAATATCGATGCCGCGCGAAACAATATCAGTAGCTACCAGCACAGGGATATCGCCGCTTTTAAAACGGATGATTACATTTTCGCGGGCCGCCTGCTCAAGGGTTGAGTGGATTTCCTCGGCCTTAATGCCTGCTTTTTTCAGCTCGTGATATAGCTGCCGGGTTTTTTCCTTGGTAGAGCAGAAAATCAATACCCGTTTCATCACCGTTTCCTTCATCAGCATTTTTATGAGTGGTATCTTTTGCGAATCGTATACCACATATGCTTTCTGAACTATTTTTTCGGCAGGTTTCGAAATGGCAATATTAATTTCGAAAGGGTTGTGCAGGATTTGTTTGGCCAGGTGCCTTATTTTGGTTGGCATGGTGGCCGAAAACATCAGGTTCTGCCTTTGTTTGGGGAGGTACGAAATAATTTTGAGGATGTCTTCGTTGAAACCCATATCCAGCATGCGGTCGGCCTCGTCGAGGATAAGGAATTTCAGTTCAGGGAATTTAATATAACCCATGTTGATATGCGCCATCAGCCGGCCTGGGGTGCACACAATCAGGTCGGCGCCTTCGGTGAGTGCCTGCTTTTCGCGCGAAAAAACCGTACCGTCAGTTCCACCGTAAATGGCGATGGAACTCACATTGGTGTAATATGAGAAACCTTCCATCTGCTGGTCGATTTGAAGCGCCAGCTCTCGGGTTGGGACTATTACCATGGCTTTCACTTTGTTGTCGTGAGGCATGGCCATCAGTTTTTCGATAACCGGGAGCAGGAATGCTGCTGTTTTGCCGGTTCCGGTTTGTGCCGAGGCGATTAAATCGCGGCCTTCGAGAATAACCGGTATGGCCGATTCCTGTACCGGTGTGGCGGTTTCGTATCCTATGGCTTCAATACCCTGCATAAGGGTTGGGCTGAAGCCGAATGTTGAAAAATTCAAAGTATAAAATTTAGTTTATGTTTTTAACGTAGAGAAGGGCGAGGGGTGAAAGGGAGAGGGGCGAGTAAAATTTTTTTATCAGGTGGTTATTTTTTAATTTTTTTGTTTTCAGTATTTTGGAGTGATTTTGCATTTTGAGATGTTACTACTTTTTTGCCTGTGGTATTTTCAAGTTGCAGGCGGGCAGCTTTGGCTACTTCACCGCCTTTTCGGGCAACGGTTTTATTTTCAGCAAATGTTTTGGGCTTTTGGCGATGGAATGGATTGAATAAGCCGGAAAAGCTGCTCGGTATCAGCAACGTCAGTTTCTCTTTGTTTACCATCTTCAGCTTCCAATTTCAACCGGTTACAATTTGTAACCGTTTCATTTCCTTCTTTTAAAAGGCGGTTTTTCAGAACCTTCCAATAGTTCCTAGCTCCCTGATGGTGAGGTTGATCTGTTAGAATTGACACCACATCAACGATAGAAAAATACCATTTTTCATTCTCATCATCCCAAACAGAACGGATTTTTTTTGACTCGAAAAGCTTTATGGCGGTATCCTTATTCATGATTAAATCATTGTTTTAAAGGTCTAAATATAGGCATTTAAACCGGGAAAATGGAGAAGTATCTATCAACAAATCAATTAAAAGAGGATATTTTCAGGTGTCCGATTTTTTCGGACAGCTCACTTCATCAATACTTGTCAAGCCCCGAAATTACTCAAAATTGCCGGATAATCCGTAAAACCTGCCCGGCATATCCTCCGCCAAACAAATTTACATGTACCAGCAAAGGGTAGAGATTGAAAATATCCATCCGTTTCTGCCAGCCTTTTTCCATGGGCCAGGTTTGGTTGTAGGCTTCATAAAATGCAGGCTCAAATCCGCCAAAGAGCAGGCTCATGGCAATATCGGCCTCGCGATGGCCATAATAAACGGCCGGATCGACCAGGCAAGGTGAACCTTCACTGGTAACCATAAAATTTCCACTCCACAAATCGCCATGAACCAACGAGGGTTTTTCGGGAGGAATTATATTATTCAGCTGCCTGAAAAGTGAATCAAAGTACCGTGTATCGCCCTGGCTGAAAGCACCCTTGTTTCGCGCTTCCTTCAATTGTGGTTCGATACGCTGCAGGATAAAAAAGCTGGTAAAATCGGGATGCGGATTATTTTTCTGAATCAATGACCCAATGTAGTTATCGTGATCGAGACCAAAAAACGAATGGGTATTGTGGTGTAAACCGGCCAGTTTTGTTCCGAATTCATTCCAGAAATTACTTTTGACCTTGCCGCTTTCGATGAACTGCAGGAGCAGAAAGGAATAATTTCCGGCTTCACCATGCTGTACTACCTGTGGAATGAAAATAGTTTGGGTGCCCGATAGTATTTTTAGCCCGGCAGCTTCTTTTTCGAACATCCCCGGAAATGCAGAGGCGGAATTATATTTAAGAAAATAATTGCCCGCGCCGGTTTTCAGCCTGCAAGCCTGGTTAATGCAACCTCCGCCAACGGGCCTGGTTTCGCTGATGCTGACATGCGTTCCTTTTTGTTCAGACAAGAGCGTTTCGATGGTTAATTTCAGCGCATCAGGAAGCATATTTATTATGATATCAGAGTCAGTTTAAAATTGTGGTTTTTAACTTTCAGAGAGGCGAAGTGGAGAACCGGTGAGGGGTGTTTGCAAAAATATCAACTAATACCTGAACTTCAATTCAGGATACTTCCGTCTTCGGACTCTTGTCTTCCGACTTATTTTCAACTAATTGGATTTATTTAACAAATTTGAACGGTCTCTTAGGCCAGTGAAAATAAAAAAATCATTTTGCGGTTAAAGGCAAAATGATTTTTTGAATGCAGTATAAATTATGATTTTAGTTTTTGGCTGATTCGGCCTGTGGTTTACGGCTGATTACCTGATCGAAAACAGAAACAAGCAGTATAGCTACCGACACCGGGATGAAGTAGGCATATTTGCCAAGGGCGCCAAATTTACTGAACATCTGGCCGATCCATAAAAGCGCATCCGATAAAAGGTTACCGGCTATTTGAACAGCCGAGGTCCCGGCCATTTTAACATCGAAATCGAAAACAGTCCAGGCGGGGAAAATAAGCATTAAAATAGCTACGCCGGCTGCAATGGCGAGTATACCGTACTGGTAGGTGATCATCCATTTATTAACCGGCTCCGGTTGCAGGAGCAGGTGATCCATGATGCGCGCACTGAATCCTTCCGAGGGCTTGTCGAGCTTTACATGGCTCACAAGTCGGCGGATGGCTTCATCGTGGTTGTCTTTTGATGTTGTCATGGTTCAAAAGGTATTTCGGGGTTCAAAGGTACAAATTTTAAACAACTGCTTCCATTTTCATTTTCGATTGTAATTCGTCGTACAATTTTTTACGGATCCGGAACAGTTTTACTTTTACGTTCGACACGCTCAGCCCGGTTATCTGGCTGATATCGTCAATGGTGTTTTCTTTCAGATAAAAGAGCGTTACAATGGCACTTTCGTCGGCAGGCAGGCTATTGATGGCTTCGTTTACCAGTTTCGATTGCAACTCAGTGTCCAGTGAATCGAGGTTTTCGAAAATTTCGTCTTCGGTGGTTTCACCTACAACGCGTTCATCGAGTTGGGTAAAATCCTGTTTTTTACGCCTGGTGTGCGAAATGGCTGCATTATAAACAATGCGGTACAGCCAGGTACTGAATTTTGAATCACCTTTAAAAGAACGTAACGACTGGTAAGCTTTCACAAATGCATCCTGGGCAATTTCTTCGGCATCTTCGCGGTTGCGTACTATTTTATTGGCAATAGTGAATGCCATATCACTATGCTTTTCGACCAGAACGGCAAATGCGGCAGTGTTGCCAGCCAGCACTCTCTGCACGTGAAAAATATCGTCCTGTTCTTTCATGTGGTAGTATGACGCAAGCTTTAAATAAAGGTTACAGGAAAAATCAGGTTAATTACGTTTCCGGTCTTTACTTACATATATTATTAAACAAAGTTTCCGGGTTCGTAGTTCAGAAATTTTAAAGAGAAGCTACCAAGATGTAAAATTAAACAATTTTTAATTTTTTTGTAACCTGCTTAAAAAACTGACGTCATACCAGACAGGAAACAGATTATAGAACATTTAAAAAACATTTATCATGAACGAAGGGATATGGATTCCGATAGCATTTTTTGCAATGATACTGGGCATTGTATACATGTCGTACCGCAAAAAAGAACGCATGGCGCTTATTCAGAGCGGCCGCGATGCATCAATACTTAAAGAGGACGGCCGCTGCTACTCTTCGCTGAAATGGGGATTATTACTCTTCGGTGTAGGACTTGGTTTGCTGATTGCTGAATTTATGGCAAAATACCAGGTAATGTCGCCGGAGGCAGCGTATTTCTCCATGGCTTCTATTTTTGGAGGTATGGCATTGATTATCGATTTCTTCCTCGAAAAGCACAGGAAGCAAACTGAAGCTGAGCCTGAAAAGAAGGACTGATTTACAAATAAGAGGTTAATTTACAAACCCTCCGTGATTTATTTCCGGAGGGTTTTTTGT
>DGQJ01000137.1:1878-2684 GCA_002389705.1 Bacteroidales bacterium UBA4417 | reverse complement strand
CCGTTTTATCTGCGTTCCATCAAGCTAGAGTTGAGCGGAAAAAACTTTCGCATATATGGGCCCTTCACGCGTAAGAATGCTTTCGTAAAGAATGATTTCAGTTACTTTCTCCTGTTGTATCTCAATGGTGTTGTATTTACTGATAATCTGCTGGAAGAGGGCTTTATCTTTAATTTCTTTGATTCGGCCGATGGTGAGGTGAGGTACAAAATTCTGCCGGTCCCGAGGCCAGCCATAAGCTTCGAGTCCGGAAAAAATATTTTCGGCCAGGAGTTGAAGTTCCTTGTTATTGTTGATTCCAAACCAGATCACCTTTGGATCGTAGCGGCTGCCAAAGATGCCGGTATTTGCTATGTCGATTGTAAATGGTTCTGATTCCGATGCTGCTGCCTGCAATGCCTGGTTGATGAGCGGGATTTTATTTTCGGCAGTTTCGCCAAAAAATTTGAGTGTAAGATGCATGTTTACGGGTTCCACCCATTTAATATGTTCGTGGTTCAGCGAAACCGATATCTCGTTAAACAGGCTGATATACCTGGAGGAAGGATGAATTTTAATGGCAGCGAACAGGCGTTTCATAAAAATTAATGATATTTTGTGTAAAATTAGGAAAGTTTGTTAATTTTGCGCCTCTGTTTCGGGGCGTTAGCTCAGTTGGCTAGAGCGTTAGACTGGCAGTCTAAAGGTCAGGGGTTCGACTCCCCTACGCTCCACCCGAAAAAAGCAGTTATGTATTTTGCATAGCTGCTTTTTTTATACCTTTACTGGAAAAGTTAGCGCGTCTGGAGATTTTAAATCGTATAAGC
>DGQJ01000137.1:0-1792 GCA_002389705.1 Bacteroidales bacterium UBA4417 | reverse complement strand
AATAGAACTAATCTCACTCATTATGAAACCTGGATTCTTAGTGGCAGCTCTTCTGCTTTTTTTAGCTGCATGTAACAAAGATAAAATAGACGAACTTCCTACGGAAATTTCGAAATTGCAGCCAATCAAAAACCTGGCGGACACCTTAGATCATATACTAGCCGAAAATGGCAATGTAATTCATAAAGACCCGGTTCTTTTCTCTGACACCATTCAGAAAAATATTATTCTTACTAAAGACACCCGTGTTTTTGTAACTTTTGTTGATGAAGAAACATCCAAGAAAAACACCCTGGGGTGGTATGCATACCCATACGCTAAGCCACCTGCAAGTACCAGTGATGTTGATGCTAAGATCCTTTTCCCGAATATCTCGAAAGTTGGTGATGGCGGATTATTAGAAAGTGGTTTTACTGTACAGTTAGGAACAGAAACATTTCCTGCGGGTACTGTGATCGGATTTTTCATTGTTGCCGATGGGTGGGATAATGGAAAAATTAATTTAGATCGCCCCATCTATTACACCAACTATAACCTGAATCCAAATGGTGACCAGCTTCATGTACTGTTCAAAAATGCATACTCAAATTATATAGTAGTTGGTTTTGAAGATAACCTGTCGCCGGGGCGCGATTTTAACGATTTGTTGTTTGCCGTTTCCGATAACAACGAAGGCCTGGAATCTACCTCCTTCGACCTGTCAAATATGTTTATCCGGTAAATCAGAAATAAATTGGGATAAGTTACCTTCGACAAAAGTACCAGTAGTTCGTTGAAAGATTAATAGATACATATTAAATCAGGGCAATTGATTCAAATGGTTTCTGTGTGCTGAAATCTTATTTTTAAAAGTGGGTTTGCATGAAAACCATTTTAATGAATCCTGATTTTACCCCGGCATTAATCCGGTACTTATATTTACCTGATCAGCGGCCCATGGGTGCTGCCTTACTTATTCCCCCATTTATGTTGTTATTTTTAGACCCAGTAAGCACCTTAAGTTCGGGCTATAGTTATTTGTATTTACTGTAGCGCTTTTATGGTTTTCATAAATTCTTTCAGATCAAGCTTCATACGGTTGGTAACTACAAAATCAGAGTATATAGGATCGCCGTAAAACCTGATAATGGTTTCTTTTGAATTTATGATTTTCGGGATAAGGTCCTGCATTTCGGCATTATACGACATCAGCACATATTCCGATACATACTCCGTGGTGCCAAGGGTATAAAACTTTAGGCTGTCGTATTCAAATGTAGCGTCATCGCAAACCAGTTTGATCCGGTTGGCATAAATCCAATCGGAGCCTGAGTAGTTAAATTTTACAAACGGTATTGCTTTCGAATCCTTTATAAATCCAGAAAAACAAATGTACGAATGCCCGTTATAATTTGCCGCCGGGTTACGGTCGGCATCGAAACGTATCATTCTTTCAACTTTATCCCACTCGTAATGATAAAGTGTTAATCCTTCGAGGATGGAGTCGGCGGTTGAAGCCGGGAAACCCGAAACCAGTTTTTTTAAATACCCGTTCCAGTCGCTTGTTTTAATCGATGTCCCATTGTTTAATGCCATCTGTTCCTTGTTTATTTTGTACAAATCGGCATCAATCAACAATTTTGAACCCTGGAAAAGCGGTGCTTTGTTCTGCGAGAATACGGCAGTTGAAAAACACAGGAAGAGGTACACTACAATAATTCGTTTCATAAAAACAGATATGAGTAATTTTTTAAGAAATCAGAGATCCGGAAACTACATGGCACGCATCAATTATCGTGCAATTTACCAATTA